>JASHPC010000074.1 GCA_030038335.1 Vulcanimicrobiota bacterium | reverse complement strand
AAAATGGCGATACGACGAAAAGACGAGTGCAATACCGGCCCCGTCGGCGGTGGCGATGACCTCATCGTCGCGAATCGACCCGCCAGGCGCGATGACCGCGCGACAGCCGGCAGAAATCGCCGCGTGCAGACCGTCGGCGAACGGGAAGAATCCGTCGCTCGCGCAGGCGGCGCCGAGCGCATTCGCTCCAGCGCGCGCGGCTGCGATCTCGACGGCACCGACGCGATTCGTCTGGCCCGCGCAGATGCCGCGCGTGACGAGATCCTTCACGATCACGATGCCGTTCGACTTCACGTGCCGCACGATGTCCCAAGCGAAACGCAAGTCGCTCCATTCGTCCGAGGTCGGCTCGCGTTTGGACACGATGCGCAGCTCCTCGCCCGGATTCTCCATGTTCGGCTCTTGCGACAGAAGGCCGCCAAGCGCGCTACGCTGCGTACGCGCGTTTGCGAGCCGCTGCGGGAGCCCCGGTCGAAAACGCATGACGCGAAGGTTCCGTTTCTTTTTCAAGACGTCGAGCGCGCCGTCGAATGCCGGTGCCGCGACGAGTTCCAAAAATACGCCCGCAAGTGCCGTGGCCGCGCGCGCGTCCAGCGGCGCATCGACGGCGACGATGCCGCCGTACGCCGACATGCGATCCGCGCCGATTGCGAGTGAGAGCGCTTCTTCGGCACTCGTTCGCTCCGCAGCACCGCACGGAATCGTGTGCTTCACGACGACTGCGCGCACCGTCTTGCTAGTACCCGCTTCGAACGCGTCGGAGCGTGCGAGCAATCGCAATGCCGCGTCGAGGTCGAGCAAGTTGTTATACGAGAGCGCTCTGCCGAAGAGCTGCTCCGGGAGCGCCTCCGACCCGGGATGAAAGACCGCGCGCTGATGCGGGTTTTCGCCGTAGCGCAGCCCCGCTACGCTCAGGGCGACGGCATTGTCAAAGTCGTATTGGGCGACACGCTCGAACGCGGCGACGGCAAGTGCGCGGCGTTGTTCCAGTGTCGTTCCACCGCCGCGTAGCGCTGCAGTGAACGCTTCGTACTGCCGCGGATCCGAGAGCGCGCTCACGCTTGCGTGATTCTTTGCGGCAGCACGCAGGAGCGACACGCCGCCGATGTCGATCTCGGGTGGCGGATAGAGCGTCACAGCGACGATCGCGATCTCGACGATGCCGTGCTGCGCCGCTTCCTCGCGATGCGCTGCACGGCTTCGGTCGTAGAGAATTCCGCCAAAGAGTGCCGGATGAAGCGTTTTCACCAGTCCGCCGAAGAGTGCCGGCACGCCAGCGAGGTCGGCGACGTCGCGCGCCTCGATGCCGTGCCGTTCCAAGAACGCCTTCGTCCCTGAGGTCGCGAAGATGGTTGTGCCTGCCTCTCGCAACGCGTGCGCGAGATCGACGGCGCCGGTCGTGTCCGAGAGAGAGAGGAGCGCCGCGCGCTCTTCAGGCAATAGCGGGCTCCGCCTGCCGTCCTGTCAGCTCGGCGGAGATAATCGACGTGATTCCCGACTCGGTCATCGTCACGCCGTACATGCGGCTCGCGAGTTCCATCGTCTTCTTGTTATGCGTGACGATAATCATGTCGGCATTATTGTGTGACAGCTCGCGGACCATGTCCGAGAAGCGCTCTACGTTAATGTCATCCATGGCTGCGTCCACCTCGTCGAGCAGATAGAACGGAGACGGTTTCACCGTGATGAGCGCGAAGATCAAGGCAGCCGCCGTCATCGCCTGCTCGCCGCCCGAGAGCGCGGGCAGCGGCATCTGCTTCTTGCCCGGGGGCTGCACGGCGATCTCGATTCCCGTTTCGGAGAGGTTCTCCGGATTCGTCTGCCACATGCGCGCGGTTCCACCCTCGAACAGCCTTCCATACACTGCTGTGAACTCGCGCGCTACCCGCTCGAACGTCTCGTTGAACTGCGCCTGGGTCTCCTGTTCGATCTCCTTGATCGACTTCAGCAGCGTCTCTCGCGCTTGCGACAAATCGTCGAGTTGCGTACGCAGGAATCGCTCGCGCTCGGCAACTTCCTCGCGCTCCGATTCGGCATTGAGATTCACGTTCGCGGAGAGCCGCGCGAGCTCGTCCCGCAGACGCGGCAAATCGTCGACGATGCTGTCCGGCTCGTCGCGATAGCGCTCGCCAACGTCTTTGCACTCGTCGTCCGTCGCCGGATTCTGCGCGAACTGCGAGACGATCATTCCGAGCTCGGCTTCGATCTGTGTCATCCGAGTGTGGCGGCCTTCGACTGCTCGAACCGCTTCGCGCTCCTCTAGCTCCGCAGCGTGCAGCTCGCCCTCGAGCGCCGTCTGCCGATCGCCGAGTTCCTCGCGCGCGCGACGTGCCTCCTCGAGCTGCGCGTCGACCTCCGCCACTCCGCGACGCAGTCCTTCGACGCGCGCGTGTGCCGTTCGCGTTTGCTCCATGAGCGACCCGATGTCGGCGAGCATGCGTTCGCGCGCGAGGCGCGCGCGTTCGTCGTCCTGGTCGAGCATAGCGAGACGCGCGGCCGCCGCGCTGCGCTGCGCCGCGAGCGAAGCGAGGCGTTCTCTCACGCTGAGCGCTTCGGCGGTCTGCCGCGTCTGCGTTTCATCGGCACGTGCGATCTCGTCGCGAATCCGTGCGAGCTCGGCCTCGAGTCTATGACGCTCTTCCTCGGCACGTTCCACGCCGGGTTCAGAGGCGCCGTACTCGCGCTCGCGATCGCGCGCGGCGCGTTCGCGTTCCGCAACCTCCTCCAGCGCGGCGCGCGCGTTTTGAAGATCGCCGCTCATGTGGTCGAGTTCCGCCTGCCGAGCCGCGACTTCAGCGCGCGCTTCCGCGAGCAACGACTCTCGCTCGGCAACTGCGTCGCGCGCTGCATTGCGCTCGGTAGCCACGACCTCGGCACGCGCGCGTTCGGCGTGCACGGCAGCCTCGTACTCCGCTAGACGAGCGCCCATCGCACCGAGCCGCTCTCGCAAGCCGGCGGCCTGCGCGCGACGTGAGAGAATCGATCGCTCCCGTGCAAAGCGTCCGCCCGTGATCTGTCCGCCAGCGACCATCTCTCCTGCAAGCGTGACCATGACGACGGGCGGCGACTTCTCGCGAGCGATGCGCATCGCGGTGTGCAGCGTGTCGACGACGAGCACGTCGCCCACGAGGCTCTCGACGACGCTCGCAACGTTATCGTTGCAGCGAATCAGCGAGCACGCATATCCAACGACCCCGGGCTCGCGCGCGAGTCCTTCCGGGAGCGACGCTCTTCGAACAACTCGGTCGAGCGGCATGAACGTTGCACGTCCAAGCTCGCTACGATTGAGGTATTCGATCGCGCGCTCGGCGTCCGCAGTCGTTTTCGTCACGATGTTCGAGAGGCGTGCGCCAAACGCGACGTCCATCGCGTGTGCGAGCTTCTCGTCTATGGAGATCAAGTTGGAGACAATGCCTTCGATTCCGGAGAGCTCGCCGCGCTGCCACGCATCCACGATCGCTCGCGTTCCGGGGACGTGCCCTTCGAGCGCGTTTTCGAGCTCTTCGATCGTATGCAAGCGCGACTCCGCGGCAGTCACTTCAGCGGCATGCTCTCGATGTACGCTCTCCGCTCGCACGACGTCGTCGTGCGCGTCACTCGCTTTACGTTCTGCGTTTTCGACGGCCTCGTGCGCCTTGAGCGCCTGCGCTTCGAGCGCGTCGACGTGCAGGCGGCGTTGCGCCATCTGCTGCGTCGCACTACCGACGGCGAGCTCCAGCGACTCTAGGTGGCGCCGCGATCCTTCCAACTCCGCCTCACAGCGCTCGACTTCTGCTCGAACGTTCTCCCGCTGAACGCGGCGCTCGGCGGTGCGCGCGGCTCGTTCGGCAGCATCCGCCTCCACGGCGCGCAACTGCGTGAAGACCGCGTCGAGCCGGCCGCGCGCCTGTGCCAGCGACTTCTGCGCCGCAAGCTCGCGCTCTCGCGCTTCGTTTGCAAGCAGCTCCAGCGGCTCGAGCTGCGCATCGAGGTCGTTCAACGACCGTTCGAGCGACTCGCGCTCCGCAACGACGCGCTCGGCGTCTTGCGACGTCTGCGTCGACTGCCCTTCCAGCGCCTCACGCCGCGCCAGCGCGCCGGCGTACTCTGCTTCCAGTTGCGAGAGCTCGCCACGGCGATCTTGTGCCTGCGAGTGCAGCTCTTCCAGCGCGAGCTCAGAGCGGTAGAACTGCGTGCGCGCGTCGGCGAGAGTCGCGCCGATCATCGCGACGCGCGCCGCGAGCGTCGCTCGCTCTTCGTCGCTTCCCTTCAGCTCCTCGCGCAGGCGCTCGCGCTCGTCGCGGCGCGACGCGCTCGCTCGCAGATACGAAAGAATCTCGAAATCTCGCACCCGCGCGCTCAGTTTGCGATACCGCTTCGCTCTGCGCACCTGGGTATCGAGCTCGGGAATGCGTCTCTCGGTCTCCGCGATGAGATCGCTGATGCGAATCGCATTCGCTTCCGTCTGCTCGAGCCTACGCATCGACTCGTGCTTGCGAGCGAGAAACTTACTGATGCCAGCGGTCTCTTCGAAGAGCACGCGCCGTTCTGTCGGTTTGCTCTTGAGAACGACATCGATCTCACCTTGCGAGACGATCGCATACGACCCAGGGCCGAGGCCGGTGCCCATGAGCAGATCGTGCACGTCGCGCAGACGCACTTGCGTTCGATTGATGAAGTACTCGCTCTCGCCCGCGCGGTACGCGCGCCGCGTTATCTCCACTTCACCGAACTCGATCGGCAACGAGCGATCCGCGTTATCGAAGGTAATGGAGACCTCGGCGAGTCCCAGAGGCTTGCGCTTCTCGTTGCCCGCAAAAATAACGTCTTCGAGCTTACCGCTGCGAAGCGAGCGCGTCGACGTCTCGCCGAGGACCCAGCGAAACGCGTCGACGAGATTCGATTTCCCCGACCCGTTCGGTCCGACGATTGCCGTAATGCCGCCCGCAAACTCGACGGTCGTCGGCTCGGCAAACGTCTTGAAGCCGAACGCCTTGACGCGTTTGAGCTTCACGTGCGCTCGGAGCCCCGCTGCGTAGCGCTCGCCATCCCTATACCTTGGAGCGCGTTCTCCGCCGCCGCCTGCTGAGCGTGCTTCTTCGACGTTCCGCTGCCGCTGCCAAGCTGTGCGCCGTTGACTTCGACGCGCGAGAAGAACTCCGGCTGCTGCGGCGTGCCGCGACTCTCGTCACGATACGACGGCGTTCCGCCAAGGTGCGCCTGCGCGTGATGCTGCAAGCGCGTCTTTGCGTCGAGCGGCGCCTCGCCGGAGTGCTGTTGCAGCTCCACGTGCTCGCATAAGACGAAGCGGCGCGCGCGCTCGATGCCGTACCTCAAATAGAGCGCGCCTATGAAGGCTTCGAACGCATCGGCGAGCACGGTCGCGTTCTCGGATCCTCCCGCACTGCGCATTCCCGTTCCGACGAGCACGAGATCTTGGAACCCGAGGCGCCGCGCGGTGCGCGCGAGCTCTGCGTCGTTAACGATCGCGGCCTTTCGCAACGTCAGGCCGCCTTCCGGTTCGTTGGGAAAGCGCTCGAAGAGCCAGGCGGCCGTGATCGCCCCGAGCACGGAATCGCCCAGAAACTCCAGCCGCTCGTTCGACGCCTCACCGCTCTCGCGCGCGAGGCTCTCGTGGACGAATGCGCGCTCGATTGCAACGACGTCTGGAGCAAGACGCACGCCGGCGAGCGCGAGCAGACTGCGGAGCCGGCGCTGTCGCGCGTCACCGCGCACGCGGCTTGCCGAAGACGATGACGCAGTTGTGCCCTCCGAAGCCGAACGAGTTCGAGAGCGCAACGCGGATCGGTGCCTTTCGCGCCACGTTCGGAACGTAGTCGAGCGTGCACTCGGGATCTGGATGCTCGTAGTTGATCGTCGGGGGCATGACGTCGTGCGCCACCGCGAGCGCGGTCGCAACCCCTTCGAGTCCTCCCGCGGCACCGAGCGCGTGTCCCGTCATCGACTTCGTTGACGAGACGCCGATGCGGTACGCGTGTTCGCCAAACGCGCGCTCTATCGCCTTCGACTCGGCCGGATCGCCGATCGGCGTCGAGGTTCCGTGCGCGTTGATATAGTCGATCTCCGTCGCAGCGATGCCTGCGCGCTCGATCGCGCGATGCAGCGCGAGGACGACGCCGTCTCCGTTCGGTTCTACGGCAACGATGTCGTATGCGTCGGCCGATTGTCCGTATCCGAGAATCTCGGCATAGGGGCGCGCTCCACGCGCGATCGCATGCTCCGCTTCCTCGATCAGCAGAATCCCCGCACCTTCGGCGAGGACGAAGCCATCGCGGTCGCGGTCGAACGGCCTGCATGCTCGCGCCGGATCGTCGTTGCGCGTCGACATCGCGCGCATCGAGCAGAAGCCGCCCATCGCGAGCGGCGTAATCGTCGCCTCCGTACCGCCTGTGATCATCGCGACCGCATCGCCGTGTGCGACGAGGTTGTATGCCGTCGCGATCGCGTCGTTCGCGCTCGCGCACGCACTTGCCGTCGCGAAGATCGGTCCACGGAATCCGTACGCCATGGAAATATGCGCCGGTGCAGCGTTGCTCATGAGCATCGGAATGAAAAAGGGCGAGGTCTTCGCCCACGTTCCGATATCGTGCGCGCGATCGGACATCTGCCAGAACGTCTGTATGCCGCCGATCCCGGTGCCGAGCACTATTCCGACGCGTTTATGCTCCTCCGCGTCGCTCGGGAACTTCGCGTCTTCGATCGCTTCGCGAGCTGCAACGAAAGCGTATTGCGCGAAGCGATCCATGCGCCGTGCTTCCTTCTTACCGATCAGCTGCTCGCCGTTGAAATCTTTGACTTCCGCGGCAAAGCGCGTCGTGAAATCGCTCGCGTCGAACGACGTGATGTGGCCGACGCCGGACTCACCCGCGCAGAGACGCCGCCAGAACTCGTCGCGGTTGTTCCCCAAGGGAGTCACCGCACCGAGACCCGTGACAAAAACCCTGCGCCGGCCTGCGTTCTCGGCAGAACCCGGAGAGTGATGCATCGACTCCAAAACTAGAAGCAACTTACGTCCGGCGCTCCAGGGGGACCTTCCCGCGCGGTGAACAGAGGCGCAACGGTGACGACACGAGGAGAGTTTCTTGCATTGACGATGGCCGGTGCGTGCGCACTTCCCGAGTTTCCGACCGGAATGCGCAAACCGCCGATGCTTCGCAAAGGGGATTCGGTTGGCTTGATCGCTCCCGCGTCACCACTTACCGATGCGGAGATCGAACGGGGCGTTGAAAACATTCGGTCGCTCGGATTGCAGCCGGTTCTCGGGAGTTCCGTCAGCGCCGGCGACGGCTACCTCGCGGGCGGTGACGCCGTTCGCGCGGCGGATTTCAACCGCATGGCACGCGACAGCCGGATACGCGCCATCATTGCGTTGCGCGGCGGGTACGGCACCATGCGCATCCTCGACGACCTCGACTACTCCGCGATCGCCCGCGATCCCAAAGTCATCATGGGATTCTCCGACATCACGGCGATTCTCAACGCCGTGGCGCGCCGCAGCGCCGTAGTGACGTTCCACGGACCGCTAGCGGCAAAGGAGTCGGTCTTCGATGACGTGACGCGCGGGTATTTCGAGCGTGCTTGCATGTCGCCCGATCCCATCGGAGCGCTTCACGCTCCCGGCGCCTCGGTCGTCACCGAGGGACGCGCGAGAGGGAGGATCGCCGGAGGCAATCTCAGCCTCGTCGCGAGCCTCATGGCAACACCGTACGAAGTTCCCGTCCGCGGCGCATTGCTCGTCCTCGAAGACGTGGACGAAGAGCCGTATCGCATCGATCGCATGCTGACCCAGCTTCGTCTCTCGGGCGCAATCAAGGCCGCGACCGGCGTCATCTTCGGAGCGTGCACGCACTGCGCCGCGAGTGGACCATCGATGACGGCGCAAGAAGTCCTTGAGGACCGGCTCGGTCGTCTTGGAGTACCCGTCCTCACCGGGGTACCGGTGGGCCATATTCCCGAGCAGTGGGTGCTGCCAATCGGGCTGGAAGCGGTACTGGACGCAAGCACCCGGACGCTTGAAATTCCTGAGGCGGGCGTGCGCGCCTGAACTGCGCTTGCCAAGGCTCGGGAGCCCTTGCTATACTCACGCGGCTATGTTCCGCTTCGATCTCCAGCTTTTCGCGTCGAAAAAGGGTGCCGGCTCGACACGCAACGGTCGC
>JASHPC010000073.1 GCA_030038335.1 Vulcanimicrobiota bacterium | reverse complement strand
TTCATGTGCGTCTACCGTCGCTTGTGCCCCATGTTCGGTCAGGGCGTCAACAAGCTCGGGGTAACTGCTTTCGGCACCATCGCGCAGGCCGAGCATTGAAAGCGCGGAAAGAAACGGAATACGCGTCGTGCCGGCGCGATCGAACCGACGCGAGAGAAGCACTGGCTTATTATCTACGATAAGCAGCTCAACCTCAGGCGTGCGAATACCCGCCCGCACAGCCAACCTCAGCGCTACAGCCTCCCAAAGCTCGATACTATACTGGTCGTTCTCTTTAGGAAATTTTGCAATTGAGAGGCGACCTTGATTGTCAATAACCGATGCTTTGGGACGTGCGCCCCCAAGAGAAGAACCCGGAGCAAAGATCATGCGCAAGTCTTCGTCTGTCTCTTCATCGCGTAGGATACGATCGGTGGCCGCGGATAGGCGACCAAGTTCGAGGAGAGTTGGGACACCGACGTTGCTTGGCGCTTCAAACTCTCGTTCACCAGCGCGTCGAAAACGAAGCGCGCCGAGTCGCGAGACATCCGAAACACCAAGAAGATAATCCGTCTCCATAAGCGTGCGCACTGTGCGTCCTGCGAGAGCGGCGCGACGCCGTTCCGCACGTTGCATCAGACGGCGTCCCCATGTGTCGGGCGCCGAATCTCCAATTGATCCGAACAGCGGTGCCCTCGAGGCTGGGGGAAAATGCCCAGGGCCAACTTCGAGGGCCGGCTCAAGCGAAAAACGTGCCGGATCGTCAAGCCAGGCCGTATCGTACTCGAAGGAGACAAGCTCCGTTGGTCGACCATGATGCTGATAGAGCGTGCCAATGCGTTTAAATCCCGGGGCGAAGTCGACGTGCACCTCGATGTCGTCAGGCATGGTGGTCATCGCTCGGGCGTCTGAGGTGTACTCGCTTGGGAAGGCGCTGGGCTTCGAGAGCAGCGCCCGTCGTGTCGTGAGTCGGGTCCGCAAGGTCTCCGAGCCGGTCCGCAAGACCAAGTGCCTGTAGCGCCGCGGCATAGATGCCGATGCTGACCGAAGGGTCTCCTGATTCGACGCGCCGGAGCGCGGGTCGACTGGTGAAGGCCCTCCTAGCGACGATGGCGGCTGGCAGGCGGCGGCGACGCCTGGCATCCCGGATGTCCGAGCCAAGCTTGCGGAGCGTACGGCGCACGGCTGCTGAGACGTGATGAGTTTGTGGCATATTGGAACTTTCCTGTTCCATTAAACCATACAATGGAACACTAAGGTTCCACAACCCCGCTTGCTGTCGAACTTATGTTCGCTTGTATGCTCTTGCCCGAGCAGGCCCCGTTAGGGAAACCGTGTCGTACAAAAGCGAGTCCTGGGTACGCTAATCCCAGACGTAGCTGCGTACGCAGGCTCCTCGACTAGTTCCGGCAGCCGAAACGGCGTGTCTCGTTGGTCGCGCGAAGGGGTGGAGGTTAGCGCCGGCCTTCGATATGAATCCGGATCCCACAGGGTTTGGGCTCTGGCAGCGGCTTTTCGAAAACGCTGGTAGGACGTGCGCGGACGTTGGTTCAGCTACGTCCGGGGATAGCCGGCGCGCTGCGCAGCGAGCCGCGGCGTAACGCGTAGACGCGTGTGACCTCCGCGCCGAAGAGCATGATCTGCGCGGTGTAGTTCACCCAGATGAGAAACGCGACGAGCGATCCGAATGCGCCGTACGTCGAGCTGAGCGTTGCCGTGCCGAGATACCAGCCGATGAGAAACTGTCCGACGACGAAGAGAAACGCCGTCAAGGCTGCGCCGAAGCTGACGTCACGCCACGTCGGCTTGGCGTCCGGAAGATAGCTGAACACGAGCGCAAAGCCCGCCCAAATCACCGCGAACGAGGCGACGAAGTCGGCGGCTTTCATAAGCGCACCGAATGCCGGAGAGACGGGCAGCAAGAATGCGGCGATCGCGCTAAGCCCGGCGTTGACGCCCATCGAGACGAGGAGCAAGAGCGCGATGAGGAGCATGACGGCGAATCCCCAGGCGCGCTCGCGGACGACCGTCACGATCGTCATCTTGCGCGGCAGCGCCTCCCAGATCGTGTCGAGCGCGAACTGCAATGCGTTGAACAATCCGAGCGCTGCTACGACGAAGATGCACCAGCCGATGATTTGCGCGATCGTGCCGTTGCGCTGCTGTCCGAACGCGGATGCGACGATCTCGCGCAGTGCGTGCGCGCCGGAACCGGCATCTTTCGTAATGTGGCGGAAGATGAGGTTGAGCACGTGCTGGTGGCTGTGCACCACGAAGCCTGCAATCTCGACGAAGATGATGATGAGCGGCGCGGCTGCGAAGGCCGCAAAGTATGCCAGCGCCGCAGCGAGCCAGGGCGCGTGATGACGCTGAAAGTCGGCCCAAGCCTCCTTGACGACGGCAAGCGCGGTTGCGCTCATGCGGCGTGGCTGGTGCGGATGTCTTTCAGCGGTACCGCGAGGAGCGTTCCGCCTCTGCTTCCGAGGATAAGCGTGCGTCCTGCGACGATCGGTGAGGCGACGTTGAACGGAGTTCCAACGTGAAGATCTCCGATCGTGCGCCCGGTCTTCGCATCGAGCGCCCAGAGATAGCCGTCTAGATCGCCGAAGTAGAGCGTTCCTCCGACGTCGACGGGGCTTCCCAGAACCGGGCCGTGCGTTCGTGCGCGCCACCGAACTCGTCCGGTGCGCGGGTCTATCGCGTGTACGTACGGTCCGACGGAACTGCCGATGTAGAGCATACCGTCTGCGACGAGCGGAATCGCAGCCTCATTACGTGGCGGCAGGTTGCCGGAGTCGAGCGCGACGTCCCACACCTTTCGCCCGGTTGCGACATCCACGGCGTACGCATGCTGCGTTGCCAGATCGCCGACGAGCACCGGCGTCGTGCTCGACGGCGGCATGATGTAGTCGCCGTACACGCGCGTGCCGTCGCTGGCGGGAGGACAGTCTCCGAGCCCGGATGCCAACTGTGAAAACTTTGTCTCCCATACGACGGTACCGTCAGACGCGCGAAGTTCCCAAAGCGCGTTCGTCCACTCGCCGGCGGTGATCCAGTCGTTGCGTCCGATCGGAAGTGCAGCGGCCATCGACGCGATCGAATGAATGTTGCGCTCGTAGCGCATGGCGCCGGTAAGCGGATCGAGCGCGACGATGCGACCGCCGCCGTCATGGTGGACGAGAAGTCCGTCGACGATCGCCGGTGTCGGCATGCCGGTGCCGGCAAGCGCGCGACTCCAGAGGAGCTTTCCGGTACGCGCGTTGAGCCCGATGATCGCATTCGGACCGTCTCCGACGTGAATGGGGCGCGCGGGCATTGCGTCCGTTGGACTGTTCTCGTTCCCCTCAGTTATGATGACGACGCCGCGATAGACGATCGGCGCGCTCATGATCGGATTGGAGACGTGGACCGTCCAGCCAACGTGTCCGTTCGTCAGGTCGATCGCGTAAAGCATGCCAGCGTTGTTGCCGACGTAGAGCGTTCTTCCGGCGATCGTCGGGCTCGACGAAAACGCACCGTCGGTGCGCAGACGCCATGACGTCTGCAGCGTTCCGTCGATGACAGCGTTGTTCGTCGCACTCAGGCGAAACTGCGGCCATGCAGCGAGCGCAACGAGCGTTTGCGGTGCGGCGGAACAGTCGGCCGCGAGCATCGCGGCCATCACTCCCAGCGTGGCGCCGAGCAACTGCTTGCGTGCACTCATCGTGCACATCCAATTACCCTTCGGTGCTGGGATTTAGCCTAAAGCTGACAGGCGTCCGCCGTCGACAAGGAGCGTCGTTCCGTTTACGAACGAAGCATTATCTGATGCAACGAAGCAGATTGCCTCTGCCAGTTCTTCAGGCTTTCCAACTGGACCGTTGACTTTCTCGACGCCGCTCTTGACGTTCGGATTATCCCAAAGCATCGGTGTGTCGACTGCGCCCGGCGCGATCGCATTCACGCGGATCTTGCGCGATGCCAACTCCAAGCTCAAGCCGCGCGTAAACGCCTCGATCGCACCTTTGGAGGACGCATAAGGCACGACGTTCGGCGTCGTAGCGTGTGCGTGAACGGAGCTGATGTTGACGATTGCCGAGCCCTGGGGCATGTGTGGAACGCCGTACTTTGCAAAGAGGAAGACAGAACCGAGATTCGTCGCGATGACCTTGAAGAAATCCGCTTCGGCGATGTCGACGATCGGCGTGAACGTCATCATCGCGGCATCGTTGACGATGACGTGCAGCGCTGAGAACGCTTTGACCGCCGCGGCTATGGCTGCCTGCACCTGCGCGGAGGCGCCGACGTCGCACTCGACCGCTATCGCTTGACCCTTGGATGCGTGGATCGCGTCGACCGTCGATTGCGCGCTCTGGAGCTTGAGGTCGACGACGACGACGTTGCCGCCCTCCTGCGCCATTTGCAGGGCAGTCGCGCGGCCGATTCCCGAGCCCGCGCCGGTGACGAGACAGGTTTTGCCGGTAAATCGCATGGCAATTGCGTATGCTCTTACCCATGCGTCCGTTTCCTCCCCAGTTCCATTTTGGCGTTGCGACCGCCGATCATCAGTGCGAAGCCTACGATGGCCACGACGACATCCGCGACGTCTGGGAGCGCGAACGCGACCTGACGCGCCGTGGCAAGGCAACGGATTTTTGGAATCGGTATCGCGAGGACGTCGACCTTGCGAAGGGCCTCGGCTGCACGGCATTCCGGCTTTCGCTCTCATGGGCGAGGCTGGAGCCGGCTCCCGGGGACTGGAGCGACGAAGCGTTTGCGCACTATCGCGACGTGCTGCAATACATGCGCGATTCGGGGATGGTAACGGTCGTCACGCTTCATCACAACACGTGGCCGCTCCACGTTCAGGATGCAGGGGGCGGCGCCGGCATGCTCGACCCCGGATTTCCCGATCGCGTCGCGACGTATGCAAAGACCGTCGCGGAGCGTCTCGGGGACCTCATCGACTATTGGGTGACGCTCAACGAGCCGAATCAACTGCTCTACGGCTTCGTCAAACCGTGGTTCATGCGGAACTATCCGATGCCGCCGGGCCTCGGGCCGAACGCCTCTTCATCCGAGCAGATGGAAGCGCTGCTCAAGCTCATTCCAAATCTCTTTTTGGCGCACGCGCGCGCGAGACGCGCGATTCGCAGCGTGCACCCGCAGGCGCTCGTAGGCTCGAATCCGCTCGTGCTCGGCCTCCCGCGCTGGCTGCAACGAATCGTCGATCGCACCGCAACGCGCCTGAAGAATCCCGACGACCTGCGCTCGCAGGCAAAGCACCTCGCGCAATCGCAGATTCTCGATTCCGGCCGCGTCGATCTCACGATCGCGCAAGTGCCGATGCGCGAAGGCTACGTCGCGCAGGTGTTGTACTCGAAGCCGTACGCCAAGAACTACGCGGTTGCGGTCGCACTCGGAAGCCACACGCTTCTCAACGTCGTCAACGCGGCGATCGGCGAGCTGAAAGAGGCAAAGCCGCCGGCCCAGCACGGCGACGTCCGCCACCTCGACAAGTCGGTGCAACAGATCCTCAAACGCGGCGTGCTTCGGGTCGGTGTCCGCGTGGCGCCGGGCATGTGCGAGCGAACGGCGTCCGGAGCCTACCAGGGGCTCGAACCCGACCTTGCACGGCGCATCGCGAAGCGCATCTTCGGAGATGCCGAACGCGTCCGGTTCGTTCCACTGCGAGAAGAAGAGCGTCTGAGCGCGACGCGCTCTTGGGTTCGCAGGCTGGACGCGATTCGCAAGACGATCTCGATGTTTGCAACGATCATCGGAACGAACTGGTGGAATCTCGGACTAGCGGGAAAGCTCGCGCCGTTTCTCTGTCCGAAAGAGTGCGTCGGCGCGATCGATTATGTCGGGCTCGACTACTACTGGGGGGCGCCGACGCTCTGGCCCCCGGAGTTGGAGCGTCTCTTCGCCGCGGCGGAGTGCCGTTACGGGAGCGCGCCGGTGTGGCCAGACATCCTGTACTACATCCTACGCGAGCAGCACGACGATTTTCCGGACAAGCGAATCGTCGTGGTCGAGAACGGTTGCGTGAAGACTGCCGACGAGGTGACGCGTGCAGAGTACGTCGCGCGACACCTCGCAAGCGTGCAGCGCGCGATCGAGCACGGCGTGCCCGTCGACGCCTACCTCTGCTGGAGCATCACGTCGAACCGCGAGTGGGGACTGCCCTTCGACAACAACAGCGACTTCGGGCTTTATCACATCGATCTCGACACGGATCCGACTCTCGAGCGCATACCGACGCCGGCCAGCGAACGCTATGGGCAGATCATCGCGGCGCGCTCTGCGGTGCCGTTCTTGCCTGAGCGCTAGAAGTTCTATGCTCTCCGGAATCTACGCTGCAACGTTGACGCCCGTCTCGGATGGCCTCGATCCGGACGCCGAACGAGCCGTTCCGTATTACCGGCGCTTACTGGAGCGCGGCTGCGACGGTATCAACATCCTCGGCACGACAGGAGAAGCGATGTCGTTCTCAGCAGAGCAGCGCATCGCGTTCATGACAGCGATCGCGGGCGCTCTTCCTCGAGAGTGCGTGACCTGCGGCACCGGGGCGGCGTCGCTTGCCGATGCGGTTCGCCTCACGCAGCAAGCATTCGATCTCGGCTTCGCAGCCGCGCTCGTCATGCCGCCGTTCTTCTACCGCGACGCCGGCGACGATGGCGTCGTCGCGTTCTTCGACCGGCTACTCTCGAGAACGCAGAGCAGCAGCCGGCGCGTTCTCCTTTACAACTTTCCTCGCATGAGCGGCATCACGTTCGGTGCCGGCCTCGTCGAGCGCCTCGCAAACGCATTTTCCCACGTCGTCGTCGGCATGAAGGACAGCTCGAACGATCGCGCGCTGCAACGCGACGTCCTGAAGCGTCTTCCGGAGTTCAAGGTCTTCCCGGGATCCGAGCACTATCTCGCGGAGGCGAGAGCGTACGGCGCCGCGGGATGCATTTCGGGCAGCGTTGCATTGTGGCCGAAGCTCGCGCGAGAGGTCTTTCGCGACGGTGACGCGGCAAAGTCGAGCGAACTCGCGCGCCGTCGCGCGTCGCTCGACGGGCGCCGCCTCATCGAAGCCGTTCGCGATATCGTCGCCGAGGACGAAGGCGACTTGGGTTGGCGCCGGTCGGTGCCGCCACTCGTCAACGGCGCCTAACTCGATTCGAGCATGTACTCCAAATCCGACGCGCCGGTTGGATAGGCGAAGAGCGTTGCGACGACGTCGTCCGCGCTCAACGCGTAACGAACTGCCAGAGAGAAGACGTTGATCTGTTCTTCCGCGTGCGGCCCGAGGATCGTCGCGCCGAGTATCTTGCGCGAGCCTTTCTCGACGACCACTTTGTAGTATCCGATACGCTCTGCGAGTCGCCGCGTCGAGTGCCACTGCGTCATGTCTCCCGCGCGAACGTCGACGTCCGCTCCCTGCGCGCGTGCTTGCTCCTCGGTGACTCCGACCGAGCCAAGTGGCGGAATCGAGTACACCATGCTCGCCAAACCCCGAGTGTCGACGCGGCGCGCGTTCCCGCGGAGGACGTTCTCTGCGGCGAGTTCGCCTTCGTAGCCGGCAATCGGCGTGAGCGGCAAGCCGCCGCCGTCGGCAGCATCTCCGGCAGCGTAGACGCGCGGGTTGCTCGTGCTTTGCAAGAACGCGTTGACCTTCACGCCCTTCTTCGTGCGTTCGACGCCGCCGGCGTCGAGCGCCAGCCGGTCGAGATCGGGAATGCGCCCCGCCGCAAGGACGCCTGCGGCGGCGCGAAACTCGCGTTGCATTCCATGCTCTGACGCTGCGATGACGATGCCGTCGTCGTCGCGAGCGACCGACGCGACGGGCGAATCGAGGCGTACGTCGATTCCGATTTCGCGCGTTACGTCGACGAGCCGCGCGACCGCATCCGTGTCGAAGCCGTGCAAAGGATGCGAGTCATTGTGCAGGATCGTCACTCTCGCTCCCGTTCGGGCGGCCACGTGCGCGAGCTCGAACGCGATGTAGCCGCCACCCACGAAGACGAGCGACTCCGGCATTGCGTCGAGGTCGAGAAACCCTTCGCTCGTCATCAAAGC
>JASHPC010000072.1 GCA_030038335.1 Vulcanimicrobiota bacterium | reverse complement strand
ACCGGGAGTTTCCGCCATGAGCGGTTGCTTCAGCGAGGCTGTGGGAAGGCCTCGCAGAACTCAGAGGCTATGTTTGCAAGCCGTCTCATTGTGTCCGCGATCGCACTTTTCGTGTCGTCTCTTCCGCTCGCTGCCCGCGCGCAGCAGTATCCGCCGCCGCCGCCGCAAGCCGGAGCGCTGCCTGTGCCTCCGCAGCCTCCGGCAGAATCCGGTCCCGGTCCGCAGGTGGCACCGCCCGTTACCGCATTCCACCTTCGCGGCGTCGTCATCGACGCGCAGTCGTACTTCGTGACGCTCGACGCGGGTGGCGATCGCGTACCCGTTCGCTTGAATGACGGCACGACGGTTCTTCCGCAGGGCGCGACGCTGCAATCGGGCATGCGCATCGCCGTCGACGGATATTGGATACGGCACAACGGAGCGCCGCCGGTTTTCATCGCAAACCGCGTCGTGCTACTCGACGCGTCGCATCCTTAGCCGATCGTCAGCAGCGGCGCGTTTGCTTCGATCGTCGCACCCGCGACGGCGTGCGTTGCCGTGATCGTGCCCGAACGGTGCGCGCGTATCTCGTTCATCATCTTCATCGCCTCGACGACGGCCACGACCTGACCCTCTTCGACGCTCTCACCGACGGATGCGCCGATCTCTACGACGACGCCGTGCATCGGCGAGCGGACGTCGTTCCCGCTCGCAGCGAGTGTGCTGCCGTTGCTCTTGACGACGCGCGGCGCCTTTCGCACGGGGTCTCTTCCCGGAAGTCCCGCGGGAAAGCGAACGCGATAGCGTTTGTCGTTGACTTCGACGTCGATGGTTTCACCCGAGGCTCTTGCGATCGTTGCACGCGGTAGATCGCGCGGTACCGAGGCGGCGTCGCCTGGCCGCCAGGAGCTTGCAAACGTTTCCAGCGTCGCGGTTCCGTACGTTGCGTCGCGCACTGGAGAGTAGTCGCAGAGCGCGCGCAAGATGGGAAGCGTCGTCGGCACGCCTCCGATTTCGTATTCGTCGATTGCACGCCGAAAACGCTCGAGCGCTTCTGCTCGCGTCGGCGCCCATACGACGAGCTTTGCTATGAGCGAGTCGTAGTCGGGCACGACGCTGAAGCCGGGATATGCCGCCGAGTCGACGCGCACCCCAAGTCCCGCCGGCTCGCGATATGCGCCGACGGTACCCGGTGCGGGACGAAAGTTCTCGGCCGGATCTTCGGCGTTGACGCGTCCTTCTATGGATGCTCCGCGAAACTCGATCGCTCGTTGGTCGTATCCGAGCGGCTCGCCGGCGGCGACGCGAATCTGCTCGCGCACGAGGTCGATTCCCGAAATCATCTCGGTGACCGTGTGCTCGACTTGAATGCGCGTGTTCATCTCGAGAAAGTAAAAGCTCTCTCCGGCGACGAGACACTCGATCGTTCCAACCGAGTCGTATCCGATCGCCTGCGCCGCGCGCACGCCGGCATCGCGCATTCCCGCGCGGACCGCGTCGGAGATGCATGCCGGCGCCTCTTCCCAGACTTTCTGGTGACGGCGCTGCAGCGAGCAGTCGCGGTCGCCGACATGCAATACGGTGCCGTGCTTGTCGGCGAGAATCTGCAGCTCGACGTGCTTGGGATTCTCGAGATAGCGCTCCGCATAGACGACGGGATTCTTGAAGTACGCCTGTGCTTCGCGCGTCGCGGTCGAGAAGGCGGACTCCACTTCGTCGAGCGTGCGTGCGACCTTCAAACCTTTGCCGCCGCCGCCTCCCGACGCCTTAAGTGCGAGCGGCAGTCCGTAACGCTGCGCCGCTTCGCGCGCGGCCGCGGCGTCTGCTATGGGCTCCGTTCCGCCGGGAACGAAAGGCACGTGCGCGGCTTCCATGGCACGTCGCGCGCGCAGCTTGTCACCCATTGCGTCGATCGCGTCGGCATGTGGACCGATCCACGTCAGCCCAGCGCCTACGACGCTGCGCGCGAAGGCGGCATTCTCGGCGAGAAATCCGTAACCTGGGTGCACGGCCTGTGCGTCCGAACGCGCCGCGACGTCGAGGATGCGCTCGACGTTGAGATAGCTTTGCGCCGGTGACGCGGGTCCGAGGAGATAGGCCTCATCCGCCATCTTCACGTGCGCGGCATCGCGGTCGACTTCGGAGTAGACGGCGACGCATGCGACACCCATCTCGTGCGCGGTGCGCATGACGCGCACGGCAATTTCGCCGCGATTCGCGATGAGAATCTTCGAAAACGTCAAGAGTCGAGGACGCTTTCGCGCATCGCGTTTCGCCACGCGCTCCGCTCGGCGCGGCGAACGTTGGCACGGAGCGCCGCGACGATCGCGGCAAGCTCCTCGTCGCTTGGTCGAGCTCCTTCGAACGCGATCTCTTCGGTGCTATCCAAGGTCGGGTGGAAACATACCCATCGCGTGAAATCCTGCGTCGACGAAGTGCACGTCAGCGGTCACGGCGGCGGAGAGATCGGAAGCGAGGTACACGGCGGTATTGCCGACGTCCTCGGCGGTGACGTTGCGGCGAAGGGGCGCGACCTTCGGAACGACGTTGAGCATCTTCGTCGCACCGCCGACTTGCCGCATGCTGGCCGTCTTAATGGGCCCTGCGGAGATCGCGTTGACGCGTATACCACGCGCTCCGAGGTCGTACGCGAGGTAGCGCATCGACGACTCGAGCGCTGCTTTCGCGATGCCCATTAGGTTGTAGTTGGGCACGATCTTCGTTGCACCGAGGTACGTAAGCGCCATGACACTCGCATTGTCGGCGAGGCGATCGCGCAGCGCCGAAACGAGGGCAATGAGCGAGTAAGAGGAGACGTCGAGAGCAAGCCCAAAACCGGCGCGCGACGTATCGTAGACGCGCCCGGCGAGATCCTCCTTGTTGGCAAACGCGATGCAGTGGACGAGAACGTCGAGCGGTCCCCAGGCTTCAACCGAATCGGCGAGATCGCGTAGTGCGTCGTCGCTGGAAACGTCGCATGGTAAAACCACGGCGCCGCCTAACTCGCCTGCGAGCTTCTCGACTTCGTCGCGTACCCGTTCGCCTTGGTACGTCAGCGCGAGTTTCGCTCCATGGCCGTGCATGGCGCGCGCGACCCCGGTCGCGATCGACCAGCGGTTTGCGACGCCGGTGACGAGCGCGCGCTTGCCGTTGAGAAGTGTCATAGCGTAACTTGCAGGTAGGTGAAGCGAGCCTCTTGGCACGCGTTGATGGCCATGACGCCCGCGGGCACGGGCATCGATCCTGGGACGAGTCCTTTCACGAGCCTCTGGTAGATCGCATCGGACGACGCGTCCAATGCTCGAGCAAACAGGCCAGCATATCCCTCGAGCGCGTTGTTGCAGACGAAGAAGTTCGCGCCGCGCGAGACGAGCGGCTCGACGGCTTGATCGTCGACGAGCGGTTGCGACGACGCTCTATGCAGATACGGGTTACCTTTGCCCGCGACCGGTTGCGACGCAAACTGCACGCGATACTTCGGTTCGATCCGCGCGTACGACGGAACGACGATCTCGTTCCACAGCTCGTCGTTGAAAGCAAGGGCGACCGAAAGGCCTCCGTAGAGCACGGCGACGGCATGAAGCGCGCCCGCGCCTTGTGAGAGCGTGATCTCGTACGCATACATCGACGAGACCATTTTTTCGAGGACGAGACCGTCGCTGAGCTTCGTGGAGGCGAAGCACTGCCGGTGGCGCGCCGGCGACGCAAGGATTGCGTCGAAACGCGCTTGATCGAAGTGGAATGCCGGAGCGGCGGAAGCCGCGCTTGCCACGGAAGCCGCCGTTGCGGGAATCATTGCTGCCGCCCCTAGCGCGAGAATCTGCGCCCGCGTCATACGTGTGCTCATACGCCTCCTACAGGGGAATGTTTCCGTGCTTGCGCTTCGGTCGATCGACGCGCTTGTTTTCGAGCATCCGTAATGCGCTTGCGACGGCCGGACGCGTGCGCCGGGCTTCGATGACGTCGTCGACGTATCCACGCTGCGCCGCGATATACGGGTTCGCAAAACGTTCCGTGTACTCGTCGATGAGTTGCTGCATCTTCGCTTGAGGGTCCTTCGCCGCGGCGATTTCGCGGCGGAAGATCGTCTTCACGGCCCCTTCGGCACCCATTACTGCGATCTCGGCGGTCGGCCACGCGAGGTTGACGTCGGCGCGAATGTGCTTGCTCGCCATGACGTCGTACGCGCCGCCGTACGCCTTGCGCGTGATGATGGTTATCTTTGGGACGGTCGCTTCGGCGAAAGCATAGAGCAGCTTTGCTCCGTGGAGGATGATACCGCCGTACTCCTGCCCCGTGCCGGGCAAGAAGCCGGGGACGTCGACGAACGTGAGGAGCGGAATGTTGAAGGCGTCGCAAAAGCGCACGAAACGCGCGGCTTTGATGGAGGATGCGATGTCCAGAACGCCAGCGAGAACGCTCGGCTGATTCGCGACGACGCCCACGCTACGCCCTTCGATTCTTCCAAATCCGCAGACCATGTTCTGCGCGTAGCGTTCGTGAATCTCGAAGAAATCGCCGTCGTCCAGCACGGCAGAGATCGCTCCGTGGATGTCGTAGGGTTTGTTCGGCGAGTCGGGGACTAGCGAATCCAACTCCGGTGCTTCGCGAGAGCCGTCGTCGTCGCTCGCATAACGCGGCGGATCGTCGAGATTGTTTTGCGGCACGTAGGAGAGAAGAAGTCTTGCTTGCGCCATCAAGTCCGCTTCGTCGGCGGCGACGACGTGCGCGACGCCGCTCTTGGTCGCGTGCGTCGTCGCGCCGCCAAGTTGCTCGAAGGTGACGTCCTCGCCCGTGACCGTTTTGATGATATCCGGTCCCGTGATGAACATCTGCGATATCGACTCCGTCAT
>JASHPC010000071.1 GCA_030038335.1 Vulcanimicrobiota bacterium | reverse complement strand
GCGCGCCAAGCGACTTCATCACGCAGCTTCGTCTGCGGCTCTTCCCGCAGAGCAGGCGCAGGACGTCACGTGCAGATCATCCGCAAGAACTTCACACTTAAGATTCTGGCCGTGGCGCTGGCGATCGTCGGCTGGGCGTACATTCGCTTCGCCAACAACCCAGTGATTGCGGCGCATTTCAACGAGCAGCTAACCGTCCCGATCACGACCGTCAACGTGCCGCTCGGTTACGTCGTCCACTACACGGAGTCGTCGGCAACCGTAACGATCGCGAACAAACGTGGCGTACCGCCGGTCCGCGCGCAGGACGTCAAAGCGGTTCTGGACCTCGCCGGCCGGGGTGCGGGCGTCTACAACGTTCCCGTAGAGCTGGTCGCGCCCGACGTCGCGATCCAAAGCCTGAGCCCCGCTTCCGTGACGCTGACGCTGGAGAAGCTCGCGCACCAGACGGCGCGCGTCGTCTTGCATTACGTGGGAAACTTACGCACCGGCGTCGTCGTAAGCCAATCGTCGACGAGCCCGCAGAACGTCTCGGTAAGTGGCGCAAGCGGCGCGATCTCGCAGATCGCGGAGATTCGAACCGACGTTCCGATTCCGGAGGCGCCGCATGACTTCGACGAGATGCTTCGGCCGATTCCCGTCGACGCGGGCGGCCACGAAGTGGACGGCGTCCAAGTTGCACCCGACTTGGTTCGAGTCCAGGTGACGTTCGTATCGGCGACGACGCGGTGAGCCGGCTCTTCGGAACCGACGGCGTGCGCGGCGTTGCGAACGCCGATCTTACGCCGGAGCTTGCGTTCCGCGTCGGACGCGCGGGGGCCGCAGTTCTTTCGCGCAGCAGCGAGCGCCACAACCCGGTTATCGTGGGACGCGACACTCGCTTGTCTGGGACGATGCTCGAGTCGTCGATCGTGGCCGGGATCACGTCGGTGGGACGGGACGTCGTCGCTCTCGGTGTCGTTCCGACGCCGGCGGTCGCGTGCGTTACGGTGGCGGAAGGCGCCGCCGCCGGAGTCATGATCAGCGCCTCGCACAATCCCATCGCGGACAACGGCATAAAGTTTTTCGGCGGCGATGGCTTCAAGCTGGCCGACGCGCTAGAGGACGAGATCGAAGCTCTGCTCGACTCAGCGGATCTTCCGCGCCCCACCGGAACGGAAATCGGGATCGCGCGCATCGCGCAGAACCTCGCGCGCCACTACTATCAACGCCTGGAAGAGTGCGGAACGGATCTTTCGCGACTTCACGTCGTCGTCGACGGCGCCTACGGAAGCGCGTACGCCGTTGCGCCGTACGTCCTGCGAAAGCTCGGTGCGACCGTCACGGAGATCAACTGCGAGAATGACGGTGCGCGCATCAACGTCAGATGCGGCGCGACCGATCTTCGACCTCTAGCCGCACGCGTTGCGCAGCTTCGTGCAGACGGAGTTTCGGCAGTCGGCGTCGCGTTCGACGGAGACGCGGATCGCGCGCTCTTCATCGATGAAGAAGGCTCCGTCGTCAGTGGCGACCACGTGCTCTTCGCGCTCGGCCGCATGCTGCGCGAGCGTGGGGAACTTGCCGGCGACACGATCGTCGGAACCGTGATGACGAATATCGGGGCGGAGCGCGCGATGGCGCGCCACGGCCTGCGCTTGCTGCGCGCGGCCGTCGGCGATCGCTACGTCCTCGAGGCGATGCGGTCGGGTGGATACATCCTGGGAGGCGAACAGTCAGGCCACGTCATCCACCTGTTGCGCAACACGACGGGCGACGGTCCGATGACCGCGGTCCTCCTGCTTTCCCTCGTCGCGACGTCGGGCGGGACGCTCCACGAGCTCACGTCGGAGATCGCTGTGGCTCCTCAGGTGCTCGTCAACGTGCCCTGCCGGAGGCTCGAGGCGCTCCAGGGGACACGGGTTCAGGAAGCTATAGCGGGTGCGGAGGCGTCACTCGACGGCGTCGGACGGCTCCTGATTCGACCCTCGGGGACTGAACCACTCATTAGAATCATGGCCGAGGGGGACGACCCGACCCTCGTGGAGGAGGCGGCTGGTCGAATTGCCGCCGCGCTCAGGGAGGAGATCGGCCTGCTGGAGGAAAGCTAGCGCCATACCTCGGGTGTCCGCTCTGGCGGCGCCCCGAGGGCCATAGACACCATAGACAACTGAAGATCACTGAATCCGGAGCAACGCTTCGGAGCGGGGGATTCCCATTTGGGGTGAATGGGCCAGGCGCTGGCCCTAGGGCGGTCTTTCTCGTCCGAACCCGTCAACTAACCTCGCAAGTGTTGAGAAAGAGGAGTTGCCGTTGCGGTATACGCTCGCAGCATGGGCACTAACGCTGTGCCTCGCCGGCTCGTTTGGAGCGAGTCAGGCCGCTGTATTGCATTCTAGCGCGTCCAGCCTCGCATACGCGCAGCTGAGCGCGGAGCGTTCGAGTCCCGACGTTAGCCGGTGGGTAGCTCGCGCCGTCGTCGTGAAGCGCATTCACCATGCCGCCGCGATCGGAAGATTCGCGAACAGCGTGCTCGCGCGAACCTCGCTGCTGGCTCAGCGCCTGACGAAGAGCGCGCTACGCTTTATCGGCGTTCCGTACGTTTTCGGCGGCACGAGTACGTCGGGCTTTGACTGTTCCGGCTACGTCCAGCACGTTTTTGCCATGCTCGGCATCCATCTGCCGAGGACCGCTGACGCGCAATACTACGCCGGCACGCGCGTACGGCAGCTGAAACCGGGCGACCTGGTCTTTTTCCAGACGTACGAGCCCGGTCCGTCACACGTTGGAATCTACCTGGGGCACGGTCACTTCGCGCACGCAAGCTCGAGTCGAGGCGTAATGGTCAGCAGCCTCAACGACGCGTATTGGGCAAATCGCTACCTGGGAGCGCGTAACTACATGGGAAGAGGCCGTTAAAAGATCTGCTAGGTAGACGAAGGTGAGAAGCGCGCCTGCAGGCAGGCGCGCTTTTTTCTTGCGCCGTAAACGCTAGCGTCGCCGCGATGGGGTGTAGCCAAGCGGTAAGGCAGCGGACTTTGA
>JASHPC010000070.1 GCA_030038335.1 Vulcanimicrobiota bacterium | reverse complement strand
CCGGTGCGTTTCACATGAGCAAGCCCTCGGATTTGATTCCCGAACTGCAAGGGCGCTTGCCGATTCGCGTCGAGCTCGACTCGCTGACTGCAGAAGATTTCAAGACGATCCTCACGCAGCCGCGCAACGCGCTCGTCGAGCAGTACAAAGCGCTGCTCGCGACCGAAGGCGTGGAGCTCGACTTCACCGACGATGGCATCGAGCAGCTCGCTCGCTACGCCATGCAGGTGAACGAGCAGAGCGAGAACATCGGCGCGCGGCGCCTGCATACGGTCTTGGAGCGTTTGCTCGAAGACGTCAGCTTCGACGCGCCGGAGAAGAGCGGTGCCGTTCGCGTCGACGCGGCGTACGTTAACGAACGGTTGAGGGACGTAGCGGCGAACGCCGATCTCTCCAACTTCATTCTCTAATCGTCCTTGCACAGGAGCGCTGTCGTGCAATGCGAACGTTGCTTGCGATGAAGAGAGCGGTTATCGCAGCGCTTGCCGCCTGCGCACTCGCCGGATGCGGCGGAAACGCATATCACCGGTGGTATCCTCCGGGCTCGAACACCGATTGCACGCCGCCGACGAACACCGTGCTCGTCTATCCGTCGAACAACGCAACCGGTGTCCCCGATAACACGATGACCGTCTACGTTGCCGTTCCAACTGCGCTTTCGACGCCGGCAAACTTCGACGTGAATCTCATCGGACCGCCGTCGTACGGTTCGCAGCTCACGTACGGGTTCACAGCCGTTACCTACAGTTCGATTCCAACTCCGAACACCGTGCCGACGTACTCGAATCCGCAGTACTACGCGACGACGCTGCGAAACACGCTGACCGCCGCGACCGCATTCGGCGTCTACTGGAATCAACTGAACAACGGGTGCAACTCGTCGACGAGCGCATCGCTCATCGGGTCGTTCACCACGCAATAGCGCCCGTCGAGGGACCCCGTAGCGGCATCGCGTAAAGAGGCGCGATGCCGTACAAGCGAACGATCGTCACGGAGGGAGATCCGGTGCTGCGCCGCGTGGCTAGGAAGGTCACGACGCAGGAGATCGCCGACCCGCTCTTCCAGCAGCTCATCGACGATATGTTCTTGACGATGTACGAGGCGCCCGGCGTCGGTCTCGCCGCGCCGCAGGTTGGCATCTCGAAGCAACTCTTCGTCATCGACGTCAAGGACGAAGAGCACGAAGCGGCCGCCGTCATCAACCCTAAGATCGTTTCGGCTGAAGAAGAGGTCGAGCTCACGGAGGGCTGCCTTTCGATTCCGGGATTCGTCGGCGAACTTACGCGGTTTTCGCGTGTCGTCGTTACGGGACTCGACCGCTACGGCAAGAAGGTTCGCTTGGAAGGCGACGGGCTCTATGCGGAGTGCCTGCAGCACGAGATCGATCATCTGCACGGACGGCTCTACAAAGACACTGCGCGCGACGTCCGTCCATCGACCAAGGACGAGGAACGCGAAGAGCCCTGAGAACGCTCTTTTTTGGAACGAGCGCCTTTGCGCTCCCGAGTCTCGACGTCGTCGCGGATCGCACCGAGCTTCTCGGCGTCGTAACGCAACCGGATCGTCCGGCCGGGCGCGGAATGCGACTGCGCGCATCGCCGGTGAAGGAGGCAGCGCTTGCGCGTGGCCTCCTCGTCTACGAACCGCTGCGTCTGCGCGACTTCGCGCGCGAGATCGCGCCGCTTGGGATCGACGCCTTCGTCGTCGCATCGTACGGGAGAATCGTCCCTGCAGAGCTGCTCGCAGTTCCGACGGTGGGCGCGCTGAACGTTCATCCCTCGCTCTTGCCGCGCTATCGCGGCGCGACGCCGATTCATGCCGCTCTGCTTGCGGGCGACAAAGAGACCGGCGTCACGATCATGCTCATGGATGAAGGCATGGACACCGGCGACGTCGTGTTGCAAGAACGCGTCGCGATCGTCGACGGTGACGACTTCGTTGCGCTTCACGAACGTCTCGCGCAACGCGCGGCGGCACTCCTCATGAAAGCGCTCGCGCTCGGCGAGCGGGAGGGTGGCTTTCCGCACCACCGGCAAAGCGGCGAGCCCGTCGTGACGCGACCCATCGCGAAAGCCGACCTTTCCATCGACTGGAACTGGAACGCCGAGCGCATCGTCAATCACGTGCGTGCATATTCGCCGCAGCCGGCGGCGCGCACGACGCTTCGCGGTGTCCCCGTGAAGATTCTCAAAGCACGAGTCGCGGCGTCCGGCGAGCGCAGCGCGCTTCTCGTACCGTGCGGCGACGGAGCCGTTGCCGTCGACGAGCTCGTCGCGCCGAATCGCGGGCGCGAGAGCGGCGCGGAGTTCGCGCGGCGCGTGCGCGTGCCGTGAACGCTCGCGAGGTCGCACTCGCCGTCGTTCGCGACGTCTTTCCGCCATCGGGCGTTGCGCGCACGGCGCAGGCGTCGCTCGAGTACCGCGCGCGTCAAGAGAGCCTCGACCCGCGCGATCGCGCGTTCGCGACGGAGCTCACTTACGGCGCGATCAAGATGCGGCGCGCGCTCGACTGGCAGCTGCAACCGTTTCTCGGCGAGCGTGCTACGACGATTCCGCAGACGACGCGCGAGGTGCTGCGGCTCGCCGTCTTCGAGCTGCGCTACACGAAGGCAGACGAGCACGCGACCGTGCACGAGTTCGTCGAGATCGCGAAACGCCGCGGACATCGTGGCCTCGCCGCGCTGACGAACGCAGTGCTGCGCTCGTTCCTGCGAGCGCCGCGCATCGAGCCCACGCCCGAAGCCTTCGATGATCCCGACGAGTATTTCGGCACTGCATACTCGTTGCCGACGTGGCTCGTGCGCCAGTGGCGCAACGCGTTCGGCGGCGAGCGGCTCGACGCCATCTGCGCGGGCGTCAACGCCGTACCTCAGAGCGCGATCTCCACAAATCTCTCGCGCATCGGCCGCACCGAGCTCGCGCAACGTCTCTTACGTCGTGGAATCGAAGCGGCGCCGTCGCCGTTTGCCGTAGAGTCGATCGTCCTCGCGACGCCCGCCTCGTCGGCGCGTGACGAAGTGGAGAGCGGCCTGTGCTGGACGCAGTCAGAGTCGTCGGCGATGGCGGTCGAGGTTCTCAATCCGCAACCGGCGGAGCACGTCGCCGATCTCTGCAGCGGCCGCGGAAACAAGGCGCTGCAAATCGCATCGCGTCTCGCGGGCGAAGGCGAGCTTTTTTGCGCCGATCGCGACGATCG
>JASHPC010000069.1 GCA_030038335.1 Vulcanimicrobiota bacterium | reverse complement strand
GGCTTCTATTCGCCAACGAGCCGGCAGAATACGCTCGATCGCGACGCGCGGCTTAGCATCGACCGGAACGGCGCACGCTCCGTTCTTTCCCTGCAACTTGGCGCTTCGACGTCCGACCTGAGCTTTACGTGCGACACTCCCGTCGACCCCGAATGTCCGAACTCGTACATCGTCCCGCTGACGCCGTATGCGCAGTTACTCACGGAAGACCGCCTCATGGCAGACCTGCGCAACGTCGTCGACAACGGGAACGAGCATCTGGTCTACGGCGTCGATCTGGCGCGCGGTGACGCGCGCGTCGACGACGGAATCGATCCGCTCGAGATTCACCCTTTCGATGAAGCGGCAGCCTACGTGCAGTCGCAGTGGTACGACGTTCGCGGCGATGAGTGGTATGCAGGCGTGCGCGGCGAACGCGACGGTGCTCCCGGCGGCGCAATCTCTCCTTCGATCGGTGGTATCGAGCAGGTGGCAAATGCGCTCACGTTGCGTTGGAACGCGGCGACGGCTTTTCGCGCCCCAACCGAGGAGGAGCTCTATTATCCTTACTATTCGAACCCGGGGCTCGTTCCCGAAAAGACCGACGTTGCCGACGCCACGTTCACGGATAGCGCCATATTCGGAGGCGTGAGCCTCGGCTGGTTCACGACCGACGGAAAGAACCTGATCGCGGACAATCCGGTGACGTTCATTCCCGAGAACATCGGCCACGCGATCATCCAGGGGGTAACGCTCGACGCGCGGTCGCCGTCGTATGGCGGCTACAGCGCGCACCTAGGCGTGACGAATCTCTATCGTGCCCAGAACCTCGACACCGATGCCCGCATCACAGGCGAAGCGCCGGTGTTTACCGTTGAGTCTGGAGTCGACTACGTTCCTCCCACGCAGTCACGCTTCGACGGTTTTGGCGTGCAGACGCTCTCGAAAGGACAGCGCGGGCTCGTCAACACGTCGCTGCCGACCTGGGATCAACCGGTTGCGTACACGCGGGTCGACGCCTACGTCGGCTATCGCATCGCGAGTGATATCGTTCTCACCTTGCGCGGCTTCGATCTCACGAACGCGCGGTACTCTGAATTCGGCACGTATTCGCCTTCGTCCGTAGCGTTCTACGCGTATCCGGTTCCCGGACGCTCATTTCTCGTCGAACTGCGCTCCAAGTGAAAGGAGATTGAGATGAATGTGCCTCGCTTTCTCGCGCTGACGGCTCTCGTAATCGCGGCAACTGTTTCGCGGCTCGTGCCGCATCCTCCGAACTTCGTGCCCGTTGCCGCGATCGCGCTCTTCGGTGGGACGACCTTCAGCGATCGCCGCGCCGCGTTGCTCGTTCCTCTCGTTGCGATGGCGTTGAGCGACGCCGCGCTGGGCTTCTCGGTCTTCACGCCGTTCGTCTACGCGAGCTTCGCTCTCATCACGTGCCTAGGGTTTACTCTACGCGACCGCGGCGGCGTGCTGCGCATTGGGACCGCTTCCGTCGTGGGCGCGGTCTTGTTCTATATTGTAACGAACTTCGGCGTGTGGCTGGCGGGCACGCTCTATCCGAAGACGCTCGCAGGGCTGACGGCGTGTTACGTGCTGGCGATTCCGTTCTTCTGGAATACGCTTGCGAGCGATCTCTTTTACGCAACGCTGCTCTTCGGAGTCTGGTGGCTTGCTCAGCGGCGCTGGCCCGTGCTCTCTCTTCGGAGTGAAGCGGCACGCGCTTGAAGCAGAAGGTCGTCTTTTGCTGGAGCGGCGGCAAAGACTCGGCACTCGCCCTGCACCGCCTGCTACACGACGCGCGCTACGAGGTCGTGGCACTCCTGACGACGTGCAACGAGCACTTCCAGCGGATCTCCATGCACGGCGTGCGCATCGAGCTTGCGCGCCGGCAGGCCGCATCGATCGGCCTTCCGCTCGACGTGGTCTTCCTCAGCGCGCAAAGCTCGAACGACGAGTACGAGAAAAAGATGTCAGGGTACCTCACCGCGCGGAAGGCCGACGGCGTCAGCGCGATGGCGTTCGGCGACATCTTTCTGGAGGACTTGAGAGCGTGGCGCGAGGCAAATCTCGCGCGCATCGGAATGCAAGGGATCTTTCCGCTCTGGAAGCGTGATACGGGTGAGCTCGTTCGCGAGTTCATCGGGCTCGGTTTCGGCTCGATTATCTGCTGCGTGAACGACGCGTACCTCGATGAAACTGCTCTCGGACGCACGATCGACGAATCTTTCCTCGCGAGTCTGCCCCCGAACGTCGATCCGTGTGGTGAGAACGGTGAGTTCCACTCGTTTGCCTTTCAGGGACCGGTTTTCAACGAGTCGATCCGCGTCCGCCGCGGAGAGAAAGTCTACCGCCCTCTCGAAGTAACGCATCCGGGAGCCGCGGCGTGCTCGCTTCCCGGAACGCCGGCAACGAGAGGTTTTTGGTTTTGCGACCTGTTGGAGGAAGAGTAGAGGAACAGCGCATCGTTTCGCTTCTTCCTGCAGCGACGGAGATGATCTATGCACTCGGGCTCGACGACTCGCTCGTCGGCGTGTCGCACGAGTGCGATTTTCCATCGGAAGCGAAGACGAAGCCCGTCGTTTCCAGGCCCACGCTCGACCTCGAAGGTTTATCGCTTGCAGAAATCGATCGCGCGATCGGCGAGCAGCTCGGCAAAGGTGAAAGCATCTACCGAATTGACGAGCTTCTCTTGCGGGATCTCGAGCCGACGCTCGTCGTGACGCAGGATCTGTGCCAGGTATGCGCACCTTCCGGAAACGAGCTGAGCGTCGCACTGCGTGCGCTCGCGTCGCAGCCCGACGTGCTCTTCATGAGCCCGTCGTCGATCGCGGAGATCGAGCAAAACATCGTGAATCTCGGCATCGCGACGCAACGAGAACTGCGCGCGCAGCAGATCGTCGCGAGCATGCGGGAGCGGCTCCTGTCGGTCTCCGCTCTCGTTTCGGATGAGCCGCGACCTCGGGTCTTTTTCGTGGAGTGGGTCGACCCGATCTTCTGCTGCGGGCACTGGGTTCCCGAGATGATCGAGCTTGCCGGCGGC
>JASHPC010000068.1 GCA_030038335.1 Vulcanimicrobiota bacterium | reverse complement strand
AGCAACAACGCATCGTCGAACAGGCGACGAGCAGAGTTCGGGACCTCGGTCAAGCGATCTCATCGATCGCCGCTGCCGCAGAGCAGCAGACCCGCAGCCTTGACGAGACGGCAATGAGCGTCGAGAACATGGCGAGCTCGATCGAGCAAGTCGCCGTGCAAGTCGACGCGCTTTCGAATATCTCGCAGGAGACCTCGCAGACTGCGGAGCGCGGTGGAAGCGCGATCGAGACGATAAACGACGGAATGCAGACGATTGCCTCGACGATCGACGAGCTCGCGGGCGATATTCAACAGCTTGGGAGCAACTCGGACCAGATCGGCGACATCGTCAAGGTCATCGACCGCATTGCGGAGCAGACGAATCTGCTCGCGCTCAACGCTGCAATCGAAGCGGCGCGCGCAGGAGAGCACGGACGCGGTTTTGCCGTGGTCGCGAACGAGATCCGGAAGCTCGCAGACGGCAGCGTCGCGGCGACGAAGGAGATCGCGCAGCACGTCGCCGGCACGCAGAGCGTCATTGCAGACGTGGTCGCCGCGATGCAACGGCTCATGGACCGTGTGGACACGAGCGTCTCGAGCACGAACTCCGCTTCTGGGGCGCTCGGCGAGATCGTGAAGGCAGTCATCGCCGCAAACGAGCAGATCGGTCAGATCAGTGCCGTCGCTCGTGCGATGAGCGCGAACTCGCAACTCGTCATCCATTCGATCGGTGAGATCACGAAGTCCGTCGCTCTCAACTTGAAGGCGACGCAATCCATGACCCGTCAGTCCGAGGGCGTGAATCAAGCGTTCTCCGACATCTCGACGATTTCACAGAAGAACGCTTCATCCGTTGAAGTGCTCACGTACGTCAGTAAGGAAGTTACCGACGCTTCGAACCGCATGCTCGTCTCTATCGAGCAGATGCACGCGCTCGCAGCGAGAATCGACGAACGGCTCCAGCGCTTCACCGTGATCGAAAATCAAAAGGGGGAACTCGCGTGAGACTGAGTCTACGCACGCGTCTATTAGGCGCGATTACCGGAGCGGTCGTTCTCATCTTTCTTTGCAGTTTGATCGCCGCTCGCGTCGTGCTCGGACACGACTTGAACGAGCTCGGGCGGACGGAGGTCACGAACGAGGCGAGCGCGTTTGCCGGCTACGTCGATGCGCGCAAGCAGCAGATAGCGCTTCTCGTCACGCAAGAGGCGGCAAGCGACGCGCTGCGCGCCGCAATGCAGTCCCATAACACCGAGCAGCTCGACGATCAACTCTCCGACGTTACGGACTCCTCAGGACTGTCGTTTCTCACAGTCGTTGACCTGAACGGCCGCGTTCTCGGCCGCGCGCACGCTCCCGCAACGGGCTCGCTCGCAACGGATCCCATCATTCAGCGCGCGCTCAACGGTGAAACGCCGAGCACGCTCGTGCAGTTGACGCCGGCGTTCCTTCAGGGAGAGGGGCTGGCGCTGCAAGCAGGCAGCGGGAAAGGCGGGCTTGCAGTCATTGCGGCAACCCCCGTGAGCGATACGCAAGAGCGTACGATCGGCGCGATCTACGGCGGCGTTCTCTTGAATCATTCCTACGATCTCGTCGACGAGGCGACGCGCGCCATAGGCGGCGCGACGGCGCTGATCGACGGAAACACGATCGTATCCAGCTCGATCCAGGCGCCGGACGGGACGCGTTTCGTCGACGCGCAGGTTCCGCGCGCGGCCGACGTCGTTCGCACGAACGAACCGTACACCGGTGCCGACACTGAGGGCGGCGTCACGTATCTCGCGCAGATCGCGCCCATCTCCGACGACCAGGGGCACGTCCTCGGCGCTTCCTGGTACGGAATTCCGATGGCGCAGATCGGAAACATCGAAGCGCATACGACACAGGCGCTCGTGCTCTGGGGCATCGTTGCCGTCGTCATCGTGCTCGCGCTCGCGATTCCAACCGTGCAAGCGCTCTCGAAGACGCTCGTCGCCAATAGCCGGCACGTCCGCGAAGCCGCGAAGGAGCTCGGAGTCGTCGTCGTCGGCAGCGAGGTTTCCGGCGATCACGTCGCGGCGACGAAACGCGTCGTCGAACGAAGCGGAGAGCTGCTTTCTCAAGTTGCTTCGGAGCAGCAATCGGAGAAGATCGGCGAGCTGCAACGTCTCAACAGCGAACTGCACGGCGACGTCACGGTCATCGAAACGCTCGCGCAAGAGATGTCGAGTCGAATGCGGGACGCAGCGGATCGCGTGGCACAGCTCAACGAGGTTGCGGCAACGCTCAACGAGTTGGTCACGGGTGAGCCCAGCACGTAGTCATGTCGGGCGCTGAGGCAATCCTCGTCTTTTCCAGCAACGCCGATGCGATGATCGCAACCAAGGCGTTGAAAGACGCAGGCGTGCCCGCGAAGATGATTCCAAAGCCAGCCGGCGTGACCTCGCCGGCGAACCTGTGTCTCTCCATCGATGGTGCCGCGGAGACGAGAGCGTTGTCAGCGTTGAAAGACGCCGGCATCGCACTCGGCGGCGTCGTCAAGTGACCTGCTAGCGCAGCGCCCGCGCATCCGCGAGCGCAATCGTCCTTTCCTGGCCGTCACGTTCGACGACGAGTGCGCCGCCGCGTGCGAGGTGTACGGCCGTCGCCTCGAACGGCGCGTCCTCGCCGTCGACGAGAAGGCAGTAGCGCCGTCCTGGGAGGCCGGCAGCATCTTCCCATCGGCGCGCGATCTCGCCAACGTCGTCCAACAGTGAGAAGTGACGCGCGAACGCCGCGAGTGCTTCCGATAGGATCGACTCTCTGTCGACGCCCGCAACGTCAGAACAAAACGCGGGTGGCGGGTCGATCTGTTCGTCGGCGTGCGGCGTCCGGTAGACGTTGATGCCGACGCCGCATGCAGCACGCGCGAGCTCTCCGGAGACGCGCGACGTGCACAAGATTCCCGCCAGCTTCTTTTGACCGAGCAGAAGATCGTTCGGCCATTGAAGTTGCGTTCGAACGCCGCAACGTGCGAGCGCGTCGAAGACGGCGAGCGCCGCCCAGAAGGGAATGCTCCACAGATCGGAAGCGCGGACATCACGCGGCAGAACTGTCGTGAAGAGCAAGGCGCTTCCGGGCTGTGCCACCCACGTCCGGCCCTTGCGTCCGGTGCCGTGTGTCTGCTCGTTCGCCACGATCGTCGTGCCGAGCGCACCATCGTCGCCGAGCAGCGCAGCGGCATCTTCGTTCGTGCTTCCGGTTCGCTCGACGCGCACGACACGCCCGAAGGGCCCATCCATGCGGCAGGCTTATGCGTGCCGAGCGACGCACCTCCGCATGAGTATGGCGGTAGAGACGACGTTAATCCTATGCAAGCCAGATGCCGTGTCGCGCGGACTCGTCGGCGAGATCGTCTCGCGTCTCGAGCGGCGCGGATACGTGATCGTCGCGATGCACATGATGCAGCTCGACGGGGAGCGTGCGCGCCGTCACTATCAGGAGCACGACGGAAAGCCGTTCTTTGCCGATCTCGTCTCGTTCATCACGAGCGGCCCGCTCGTCGCGCTCGCCGTGGAAGGCGAGGGAACGATCGAGGGGTGCAGGCAGCTCATCGGTGCTACGGACCCGCTACGAGCCGCGCCCGGAAGCGTGCGAGCCGACTTCGCACAGACGATCGGCCGTAATCTCGTGCATGCGAGCGACTCACCTGCGAGCGCGAAGCGGGAGCTGGAGATTTTCTTTAAGGACTCCGACTACATGTCGCGGCGGCACGACCTCGAACGTTGGATCAAGGGGTGACACTCGACTCGCTGCGTGGCGGTGGACGGCCGCTCATCGAAGGCGTTGAAGCGCGTGAAATTCTCGATTCTCGCGGAAATCCAACGGTCGCCGTGAGCGTCGCGACGAGCTTCGGCGCCGTGGAAGAGGCGATGGTGCCATCCGGTGCATCGACGGGTGCGCTCGAAGCCGTGGAACTGCGCGATGGCGATCCAAAGCGATACGGCGGAAAAGGCGTGCGCAAAGTCGTCGCAGCGGTCAACGACGTTCTTGGTCCTGCCGTCGAAGGACTCGACGCGACAGCGCAGCGCGAGATCGACGATCGCCTCATCG
>JASHPC010000067.1 GCA_030038335.1 Vulcanimicrobiota bacterium | reverse complement strand
ATCGGGCTGATCGCGGGATTCATAGGATACAGCGTCGTCGCGCGACACGAGAATCCGTTGCTTGCGTTCTCGCGCGCATTCGTGCCGACGCCGCAGCAAGTCTTCGGAAAGAACAATCTTCTCGTGCTCGTCGAGGGGCTCGACTACGACTACACTGCCAACGACGAGCCGTTCTCGAAGGACTCGCGCAGCGACGTCATCTGGGCGATGAACTTCGACTTTCGCGACCATCGTATCTACGAGCTCTCGGTTCTCCGCGACTCGCTTGCGACGTTCCCCGATGGCCATCAAGGGAAGATCAATCAGGCGCAATCGGACGGCGGGGTGAAAGAGGCGCAAGAGGTCATTTCGCGCTTTCTCGGGATTCCCGAATTCGATCGGTACGCGATCTTGCGCGTGAACGGCGCGCGTGAAATCATCGACGCCATCGGCGGCGTCGACGTGAACGTGAAAAACTCCGACTGCTTGATGAATCCGGAGCATTGCGTCAACGGGCCGATCGACTACGACGACAACTGGGGCCACCTCCACATTCATTTCAAGCCCGGCTTGCAGCATCTCAACGGTGCGCAGGCGGTGGAATACGCGCGATTCCGCCACGATTGGTGCAGCGACCCATGCCGCATCATGCGCCAGCAGCAAGTTGCGCGAGCCGTCATCGACAAGCTGAAGGCGAACAAGTTCGCGATGCTCATGCAGCTTGGGCAACTCATCGGAATCGTGCGCGACAACCTGCAGACGAATCTGTCGCAGAGCGAGATGCTCTCGCTCGCGACGTACTACGCGGACATCGCGCCGAAGGACTTCATCGCGAAGCAGATTCCGTATACCGGCGACGTCGAGCTGGCAGATGGCGACGACCTCGTCGTGAATCAGTCGGCAAAGGAAGATCTCGTGCAGCAGATGCTCGTTGCGCCTCCGACGCCGACTCCGGCACCCAATCCAATGGCGCTTGCAGCGATTCCACCTGCGACGCTGCGCGTCGACGTTGAAAATGGCAGCGGAGTTCGCGGTGCGGCGCATCGCGTCGCCGAACGCTTGCGGCGAGCCGGCTTCCAAATCGGCGACATCGGTGATTTCTCGAGTGACGACGTGATGACGACGCAAATTCATGAGCACTCGAGCGTATTGTTCGCCGGCCAGCGCGTGCGCGAGGCGCTCCCGCCGTCATGGCAGGCGGTGAGCATCGTCTCGGACACGGCTTCGTCGACGGCGGGCCATAGCGACGTGACGATCGTCGTCGGTCGCGACCTCGCGAAGCCTGAATGAAACTCGTGGGAGGCGTCATCGTCGCGATTGCAGCGATCGTGGGGCTTGCCTTTGGCGTGCGGGCGTTTCTTCACGCGAGCACGAGCAGCGTCGCCGTTCTGACGCCGTCGATGAACGCGCACAGAGCGCTCTCCGAAGGGGTAGCGCCGCGCGTCTATCGCGTGTTGCACGAGCCCGTCGAGCCCCTTTCGGGCAAGCGCGACAAGCTGATAGCGCTCACGTTCGACGATGGTCCGTATCCCGTCTTTACGCCGCTGCTGCTCGACGAGCTGCGCGCTCTGCACGTACCTGCGACGTTCTTTCTCATAGGACGCGACGCGGAGGAGTGGCCTGCGCTCGCGACCCGCATCGAAGCCGATGGCGACGAGATCGGCGACCACACGTATTCGCATCCCGATCTCGATCATGAATCGCCCGCACAAGTGCGGCACGAAATTCTCGAAGGACGCGACGTGCTCTGGCAACTGACGCACGATCCGTCGGTCGCGTGGATGATGCGCCCACCGCACGGGCGCTACACCGAGCAAACGTTACGCGTCGCGCAAAGCATCGGGTATCACGTCATCTTATGGACCGACGACAGCGGCGACTGGCGCACGGTTCCAACGTCGCGCATCGTCGCGCACGTCGAGCACTATGCGACGCAGCCGGACATCGTGCTCATGCACAGCGGAAAGATCGCGACGATCGAAGCGCTGCCGGCGATCGTTCGAGCCTTCGAGAAGGCGGGGTACAGATTCGTCACCGTCGGTGAGCTTTTACAACGCGTTGGGCCTGAAGCGGTGAACCACCCGCTCAGGCGCTCGGTCTAAGGAGCAAGCCTTGCCACGCGAGATCATCGACACGCAAACGAGCCGAGGGCGCCTGCTGAAACGGCGCATTACCTATGCCGTGCTCACAGCCGTCGTTGTGCTTGCCGTGCTCGTCGGCATCTGGCTGGCGCTTCACCACGGAACTCTCGTGGGTTTTCAAGGAAACTCGGCGCCTCGCTGGAACCTGGCCCTTCGTGACGATGCCACGTAAGCTTCCCTTTGGCCTCGCGGCCCTTTGCCTCGTGTCGCTCGTTGCCGCGTGCGCCGGCAATACGAATAGCACGGGCAACTTGAACATCGGCCCGAGCTTTCCGAGCGGAACGCTGTACGCGACGAACAGCACGCAGAACGCGGTGTCGATCTACTCGATTGGCCATGGGAGCGGCAAGGGTCCAACGTATCAGATCGGCGGCAGCAACACCGACTTCAACAATCCTCAGTATCTCGCGTTCGACGCGAGCAACAACCTCTGGGTGACGAACTACAACCAGAGCACGCAGACGGGTGAGATCGTCGAGATCGAGGCGCTCGCGACCGGCAACGTGTTGCCGTTCGGACTCATCAGTGGCGCGAGTGACGGCGTCGTTCATCCGCGAGGCATCGCGATCAACGGAACCGATAAGATCGTCGTCGTCGCGAATACGAATCCCACCGCCGGATCGTCGTTCGAAAGTCAACTGCTCGTTTTCAGCACGTCCGATGCGACGGCGCACGTCAGCGTGCCAGGCGTCATCGTTGCCGGGCCGCTCACCGGGATGAACATTCCGAGCGGCGTCGCGATCAACGGTTACACGGCGTACGTCAGTAATCTCCAAGGCGCGTCGATCGAGGCGTTCGTCGTTCCGTCGCCGACGCCGACCCCAGTTCCGACTCCGACGCCCGTGCCGACGCCAACGCCGAGCCCAACGCCGGTCGGAGCACCGACACCGACGCCAACACCGACGCCGAGTCCGTCGCCAACGCCGATGAACGTTGCGCCGACGCTCGTGCTGTCAGGAAACCTTACCGGAATCACGACGCCCAGTGGCCTCGCTCTCGACAACAACGGCAACCTCTACGTGTCGGATGAGGGAAGCCTGACGGTCGCGCCGAGCATCCTCGTCTTCCCGCCGGGCCTTGCTGGAACGCAGAACGTCGCTCCAACGTGCAAACTGAGCGGAAGCAATACGTTGCTCTTCGCACCGAGCGACGTCACCGTCGACGCGAGCGGAACGATCTACGTTGCCGATACGACCGCAAGCGGAACGGGCGTCGTCTACGTGTACACTGGCGTTACTCCAACCTGCGGGACAGCGAACATCGCGCCGTCGTCGACGTATACCTCGCCAGGCGTTCCCATCGGTTTGGGCATAGTGCCGTAGCGGAGTAACTCCGACAATCGGCTCCGTTGACGCGCTCGCTCGCCTCGCAATAGCAACAACCGCTGAAGAGCGCGCTGCCGCAATCGCCGAGGTGTGCTCGAGCATGCTCGAAACCGCTCGCATTCTCGAGATCGCGCAACAGCAGTCTCGCGAGAGCCGGCTTCTCGCGATGGTCAACGAGCGGCTTCACAAGTCGCTCGACCGCCGCGAGTTGCTCGAAGGCATCGTCGAAGGCGTGCGTGCAGCGTTTCTCGCGGATCGCTGCGTCGTGTACGAACGTGGCGCCGCCGGGAAACGCGCGGTCGTTATCGCGGAGGCGTCAACGGGCGTCGGGCTTCCCGAGACGATTCCGCTTGACGGCGATCTGCGCAAGGTGTTCGGCGGCCTGACGCTCCGCCGCGAGCACTTGCCCGAGCGCGCGGCTCCGTACGGCCAAGGCGCTCGCAGCGCGATCGCAATGCCATTCATCGTGGACGGCCGCGTCGAGGATGCGATGGTACTCTCGTTCAACGACGCGCGTTCTCTCGAAGACTCCGACGTCGGCGCACTGCGCGTCCTCGCGTTTCACGTTGGGCTCGCGCTCTCGAACACGCGGCTCTACGAGCGCGAGCGCGAGCGGCGCCGCCAAGCGGAAAGCCTCGAACGCGTCGTGCGCATCCTGCGCGACACGCAGTACGTCGACGAGGTGCTCCTCGTCTTCGCCGTTACTGTTTCGCACGAGCTCGGCGTCGACTGCGCTGCCTACAGCATCGAAGGCGAGCGCCTCGAACGGCGTGCGGTTCGTCTGCGCGAGTCGACCGCATTCGTGCCCGAGGACTCGATCGGACGCCCGACGCTCGACCCGTTCCTCAGCCTCGAAGAACCGTCGGATGCCGAAACGCTGCCGCCGCGTCCGCGGCACGGGCTCTTTGGCGAAGCCGGCGGCGTGCTCGTTCCCCTTCGCATCGAGGGACGGCTCTGGGGCGCGTTCGTCGTGCGCGCGGAGAGCGGATTGGCGGAGTGGGCGCCGGAGGATCGCACGACGTTCTTCCGCACGCTCGGCTCGCACCTCGAAATCGCCTTGACGAACGCACACGCATACGAACGCGAGCTGCGACGCGCGCAAGAACGCGAAACGCTTGCCGAGGCGGCGCGCACGATCCTCAGCCACACGGCACTTCAACCGCTTGCGGACGTCATGTGCCGCTTTGCCGCATCGCTCGTGCACGCAGAGAGAACGTGCGTGCTGCGATGGACGGGAAACGCCTACGAGCGGGTTGGTTCGTACGGCGAAGGCATCGAGGAGACGCTCGCGGCGAGCGGTTTCGACACGACGCGTCGCGCGCAGCGCCCGTCGCCCGCGACCAGCGCCGACGAACGCCGCGTGCAGCGCCTCATCGATGGCCCGGGGTACGTCGTCATACCGCTTTCGCGAACGGCCTCAGATCTTTCGGGCGACACGATCGACGCGTTTCTCATCGTCGGTAGCCTCAAACCAGTGCGCTTCGCGCGCGACGACCTGCGCCTGCTTCAGGAGCTCGGCGCCCTGCTCGCGTTGGCGCTGCGCAACCTCGACCTCTACGAAGCGATGCAGCGTGCGAATCGCGCGCTGAGCGAATCGAACGAGTTCAAGGACGATCTCCTTGCGATGCTCGCGCACGACTTCAAAGGTCCGCTCACCGTCATCTTGGGGTACTGCGAGCTGCTGCTGGAGGCGAGCGAAACGTCGGACGAAGTGACGCGCATCTTCGAGCAGACGAATCGCCTGGTGCGCCTCTCAGAGGACGCACTCATCTTGGCGCAGACGCAGTCGGAGGGCTTCTCGCTCGCACGCGAAGTCATCGACTTCGGTGCGTTCGTCGAGCGATGCGTCCATGCCGTCTCGCGCAATAGCGCCCGCGTGACGATCGTCATGCCCGAACAGCCAGTCATGGTGGAGTGCGATGCCAACCGTTTTCGCCACGTGATCGACAACGTGGTGCAGAACGCGCTGAAGTACTCCGAAGGCGACGTGAAGGTGAGCGTGTTCGCCGATGGAGACCGGGCGTGCATGGAAGTGGAGGATCGCGGGATCGGTATCCCGCAAGACGAGCTTCCGACGCTCTTCACGCGCTTCGGCCGCGCGAGCAACGCGCGCCGGCGCGGGATCGCAGGCTCGGGCGTCGGCCTCTACATCTCGAAAAAGATCGTGGACGCGCATCGGGGAACGGTCAACGTGCGGTCTATAGAACACGAAGGCAGCGCTTTCACCGTAACGCTTCCCTTGACGAAGGCAGAAGCATAGGATTGTGAATTAACGGAACGATGGCATTTCTCAAGGCTCTAATCGACGGCAACGAACGAGAGGTCGCACGGCTGCGCCGCACGTCCGAGCGCGTGAACGCGCTCGAGAGCGACATGCAGGCGCTTTCCGATACGGAGCTCCAGGCAAAGACGCCTGAGTTTCGCAGCCGGCTCGCCGAAGGCGAGGATCTCGAAGCGATGCTGCCCGAGGTCTTCGCGGTCGCGCGAGAGGCCAGCCGGCGCACGCTGGGCATGCGTCCGTTCGACGTTCAGATCATGGGCGGTCAGGTGCTTTTCGAGGGCCGCATCGCCGAGATGAAGACCGGCGAGGGCAAGACGCTCGTCGCGACGCTGCCGGTCTACGCGCGCGCGCTCGAAGGACGCGGCGTTCACCTCGTTACGGTCAATGACTATCTTGCTCGGCGCGACGCCGAGTGGATGAAGCCGGTCTACGAGTTCCTCGGGTTGACCGTCGGCATCATTCAACACGATCTCGACTCCGCGCAACGGCGCGCAGCCTATCAGTGTGACGTCACGTACGTGACGAACAACGAGGTCGGCTTCGACTACCTGCGCGACAACATGGCATGGCAAGTCGAGGATCTCGTGCAGCGCGAGCTGTACTTCGCGCTCGTCGACGAGGTCGACTCGATTCTCATCGACGAAGCACGCACGCCGCTCATCATCAGTGGTCCGAGCACGGAATCGACGGAGCTGTACGACAAGTTCGCACAGATCGCGCAGCGCCTTCGCAAAGAAGAAGACTTCACCGTCGACGAAAAGGCGCACGCAGTTCCAATCACCGAAGCAGGTGTCGCGAAGGTCGAAAAGATGCTCGGCATCACGAATCTCTACGACCAGCGGAACATCGAGCTCGCGCATCAGCTCAACGCGGCTCTCAAAGCGTGGAATCTCTTCCACCGCGACCAGCAGTACATCATAAAAGAGGGCGAGGTCATCATCGTCGACGAGTTCACCGGACGCCTCATGTACGGCCGCCGGTACTCCGACGGCATCCATCAGGCGATCGAGGCGAAGGAAGGCATCAAGGTTCGCGGTGAGGACCAAACGCTCGCGACGATCACCTTCCAAAATCTGTTCCGGTTGTACGATCACCTCGCCGGCATGACCGGTACCGCGAAGACGGAAGAGCGCGAGTTTCGCGACATCTACGGCCTTGACGTCGTCGTCGTTCCGACGAACATGCCGATGATTCGGAAAGACAACTCCGACATCGTCTACAAGTCGGAGAAGGCAAAGTTTGCAGCCGTCGTCGACGAGATCGTCAACGAGCACCAGAAGGGGCGCCCCGTGTTGGTTGGCACGCGCTCGATCGAGAAGAGCGAGATGCTCGCGGCGATGCTGCGCCGCAAAGGCGTCGCGTGCAACGTGCTCAACGCGAAGTATCACGAGCAGGAAGCGGAGATCATCAAGGACGCGGGCCAGACGAGTCAGGTGACGATCGCCACAAACATGGCCGGTCGTGGAACCGATATCAAGCTCGAAGACGGCGTCGCGAGAGCCGGCGGCCTGCACATCATCGGTACCGAGCGTCACGAGTCACGGCGCATCGACAACCAGCTTCGCGGACGTTCTGGGCGCCAGGGCGACCCGGGGTCGTCGCGTTTCTACGTGTCGCTCGAAGACGAAGTCATGCGGCTTTTCGGCGGCGAGCGCATGACGTCGATCATGAATCGCGTCGGTTTCACCGATGAAGCGCCGATTGAGTCGGGGCTCGTGACGAAATCCATCGAGCGCGCGCAAAGCAAGGTGGAAAACCACAACTACGAGATTCGCAAGCACGTCCTCGAGTACGACGACGTCATGAACAAGCAGCGCGAAGTCATCTATGGCGACCGCCGCGCCATTCTGGAAGGCAAGTTCGACACGCGCACGTTCATGGTGCAGTCGCTCCAGGCGAAGGTCGACGAGACCGTCTCTCACAACGCGCCGGAGAACGCGAGCCCGGGCGAATGGGACCTCGACGAGATGCTCAACGAACTCGAGACGATCTTTCCGATAAAGAAGCAACTCTCAGCCGAGAGCTTTGCGAAGAAAGATCGCGAGGAAATTCGCTCGATGCTTCAAGCTGCTGCGATCGACGCATACGAGGCGAAGGAGAAGGAGATCACGCCGGAGGTGATGCGCGTCATCGAGGCGCGCTACTTACTGCTTCCCATCATCGACCGGCAATGGGTGGATCACTTATACGTGATGGATCACCTGAAGACCGGCATCGGTCTGCGCGGATACGACCAACGCGATCCGCGCGTGGAGTACGAAAAAGAAGCATTCGACATTTTCGAATCGCTCAAGAACAACATCGCGGATGAAGCGATCAAAGGCGTATTCCGCGTCGTCGTGGAGCAAGGGCCGCCGCCAGAGCAGATGACGCCGCCGTTCATGGTGCCGCCGACGCAGAGCACGTCACCGGAGTTGGTGCCGGTTGGCCCAAGCCCAGCGTTCATGCCGCCGCCACCGCAAGGGCGTCCGCAACGCATGCATACAAACCGCACCGACGACGAGCCAGCAAAACCCACGCATCGCGACTCACCAAAGGTAGGACGAAACGACTTATGCCCATGCGGCAGCGGGAAGAAATACAAAAAGTGTCACGGCGCCGCAGCGTAAGGGGAATAGAGGAAGGCGCTAGCGCGGTCGCATCGGCGCTCTGCGTCGATCGCGCCGCGCGAGGTGCGTAGTGCCCCTGTAAAATCAGGCGTTTTCGCGCGGTCGCGCTCAGCGCTCAGCGATCGGCGCTTTTTGCAAGTCGCGGTGCGAACTTTGCATCAGCGTTTGCAAATCTCGGCGCGTCGGGCTAGGCCTTGTGGCGCAAGGCTCCGCGG
>JASHPC010000066.1 GCA_030038335.1 Vulcanimicrobiota bacterium | reverse complement strand
GCAATGCGCGTGCCGCGATCGTGCCTGGAGAGGAAGACTTTGGGCTCGTTCCGCTCGAGGCGGCTGCCGCGGGAAGGCCGACGATTGCATTTCGCGGCGGCGGTGCGCTCGAAACCGTGATCGAAGGAACGACCGGCACGTTCTTCGACGATGCAACGCCAGAATCGCTGGCGGCCGCATTGCGTGCGTTTGACGCGTCGCGCTTCGACGCGCGCCGGCTGCGCGAGCACGCGGAACGCTTTTCACCGGAAGGGTTCACGGCATCGCTCCGCAAGATTGTCGACGATGCGCGCAGCGCGCTTTAGAACAGAACCGCTGCTCCTCTGCGTTGCGGCCGTTTTCGCCGCGATCTATCTCGCGCTCGACCTGAACAAGCTCTTCGCGCTGCGCTACGGCGCCGATCTCGGGACGTACGCGCAGACGCTGATGAACCTTCAACATGGATCGTCGTGGAACTTCGGTGAATGGCGGCCGCACTTCCAAGTGCACGACGCGTGGGTGCTCTCGCTCTTGGCTCCGGTGCTCTGGTTCTTCCCTTCAGTGGAGACGCTCTTGCTCGTGCAGGTCGTCGCCGTCGCCTGTGCGGCGCTCGTGCTTGCAGCCTTTGCGCGGGAGCTGGGCGTTAGCGCGCGCGCCGCCACGCTCCTCGGGGTCGCGTTTCTGCTCGCGCCATCGGCGCAAGGACTCGTGTACGATAACTTCTCCGAAAACGCGTTCGTGCCGCTGCTCGCGTTCTCAGCGGCACTCTTCGCGCACCGGCGCGCGCTCATTCCAACGTTACTCATCGCACAACTCCTGCTCGGCTTGAAGGAAGACGAGATTCTCTTCGTCGCGTGGTTTGGAGCGGCGTGCACGTTCTTCTGGGATCGTCGTCTCGGCATGTGGCTCTTTGCAATAGCTGTCTTCAACGGCGGCGCGTACATTTTATATGAAGGGCTTGTGCGCGCTCGGCCTCACGATCCCGGATACACGCTCGTGCCGCACGACCCGTTGGGCGTCGTCTGGCTTCTGCTCTTTGTCGCGATTCCGTTCGCCTTCGCACCGATTGCCGTGGGCTGGAAGCGGCTGCTTCTGGGAGTCCCGCTCGTTGCCGAGATCCTCTTCATGGCTCCGTGGACGTACGAGCCAAGTCGACTGGGCTCGCACTATACCGCGCCGCTTCTCGCTGGTGCAGCAGTTGCGGCGGCAGCCGGTCTTACGCGAATGCCAAAGCTCGCGTCGTGGATGGTTCCGCTCGGCATCGTGGCGACGCTGTTCTTCAACGATACGGTCGTGCACGTCGGCCGCTGGCCGTATCTCGTCGACTGGGGCGCATACGATCGCGCGATCGCAGTGCGGCAGCGCGACGCGGCGCAGACGATTCCGCGCGATCAGGAAGGCGTCTGGGCGGTTGCCGCGGTGAACACTCGCGTTCGTCTCGCGCAGACGCCCGCTCCAAACGCGGTCTTCTGTCCGGCGTACAACCGCGACGCGAGGTCGTTCTTCGCGAGTCTTCGTGCCGCACAAATGCCTCGTCTCTGCGGCGGCGTTATCGTTTCGGAGAGCGTGCCGACGCCGAAGCCGTATCCCTGACGTGGAACGCCGCTTTCGCCTGCGTTGCATGCGCGAGGATCGCGGGCGGTTCGCCGCGTTACGCGACGAACACGTCTTCGTGTATTGGCCGCACGGGCTTGGAGACTGGGCGCATCTCACCGCGATCCTGCCGCTTTTGGAACCTTCGAACGCGTACGCAATCGGACGCTTCGGCGACGACTACTCCGCGCTGCTCGAAGGCAACAGGTTCGTGGGCGTGCTTCGCAGCGGAGAATGCCCGCTCGGCGACGGATCTGCGCGCGGCAGAGCGCATTTTGGATTGAGACTTCGCGCGCTCGACGGCAGGGAGTGCGAGCTTCGCGTACCCGAACCATTCGCGGAGCATCTCGCTTCCTTCGGTCCAACGGCGGTGTTATGGACCGACTATCCGGAAACGGAAGGGCGAACGCCGTTCCCGTTTCACACGAAGGCGCGCAATCTTGCGCACTCGCTCGTGCATTCCGAGCGGCTTGCAGCGTTTGATCTCACGAAGCCGCTTCCGACAACGCTCGACCGTGCTGTCGATGATTCGTTGAGAAGAGCAGTAGAAGAACGCCTCGCGGCGTTCAGCCCGCCAGGCTCGCGTGCCTACGTGCTCTCGATTTCCGGATACACCGCGGAACGGAAGAACTGGGACACGGCGTCGGCGCGCGAACTCGCGCGGCTCATCGAGCGCAACGATCCTCGCGCCCGCGCGATCGTCATGGGAGAGCCGAACCTGGGCGATGCATCGCAGTGGCCGGGCCGCAGAATCGTCGCCGGCTATGGCGAGCTCTTCGGCGATCTCGACGCGCCGTTTGCGCGCATCTATCTCGCGTTGCTCGAGTACGTTGCCGGCGTCATCGCGGTTCCCGCGGGTCCCTTGCACGTTGCGATGGCGCGCGGCGGCGTTCGCGTCGTTGGGTTATGGAACGCGCACTTGCCAGAGTGGTACGACGAACCGAACCCAAGCGCCGTGCATCTCGTCGGTTCGTACGTGCGCGAACGCGGCTTCCATCGGCGCCTCGCAACAAAGACGCTTCCGGCTGGTTGGCATAGCACGCGCTTCTTGGAGACGCGCGCCATTCCCGCAGAGACGGTCTTCGAAGCGCTGCGCGAGTAGAGGCTACCCGCCCGCGAGCTTTGGCGCGAAGTAGAGCAACGCCGTGCTGAGCGCGTTGAACAATCCGTGCGAGATCATCGACGCATACGCGTTGCGCGAGCGGTAATACACCCAACAGAGCACCATGCCGGAGACCGCAAGAAGCCCCGCACTCACTGCGTCGGTTCCGCCGAGCGCCCAGTGCGTGGCGCCAAACGCAACGCCGCTGACGAGCGCTGCGATGCGAACGCCTGCGTAACGAAGCACCGCGTTGAAGACGAAAACACGAAAGATCGTCTCTTCCGCAATCGGCTGCAAGACGATCGCGAATACCGCGAAGAAGAGCTCGTCGCCGGGGTGATTGCGCATGTGCTCGAAGATTTTTTCGACGGCCTGCGGCTTGACGGAGTTTGGATCGATATGCTGGATGATGCTGCCGCCGACGTCGGCGATGAGAATCATCGCGACGGCTCCGAGCACCGCGTACCCGAGAACGCTGCCGTTGATCGCGCGAAAGCCGATGTCTCTGAGCGAGAAGCGAGAGATGTGCGGAAGCAACGCGAGAATCGCGGCTACGATCAGCGCTTCCGCGCCGACCTGGAAGAGAGACAACAGGACGAAGACGTGTGGCGACATCGCCGCCGGGTTGTTCGCAGTCGTGGCGAACGCGCGGTACTCTCCCGATACTGCCGCCCACATGCCGAAGACGACGAGCGATACGAAGAGCAGCCCTGCAATGACGCAGAGCAACAGGATCACCCACCCGGGAGAGAAGCTACCCTTTGGCCAGCGCGTCGGCCAGTGCGGCGAAATCGTCGAGGTCGAGTCGTTCTCCACGTTGCTCCAAGGGAATTCCAACTGTAGCCATCGCTCGTTCTACCCGCTTGCGGTCGAAGTCGAGCGCGAGCGCCAAACTGTTGACGAGGGTCTTGCGCCGGTACGCGAACGCGCCGCGCACGACCTTCCGGAAGAGCGCGATATCGACTGGCGACACGGCGGGTGCAGTGCGCCGCGTCATGCGAACGACCGCAGATTCCACCTTTGGCTGAGGGAAGAATGCGCGCGGCGGCAAGACGAAGGCTCGCCGGACGTGCATCTCCAACTGCACGGCGACGGAGAGGCTTCCGTACGCGGAGGTTCCGGGTTGCGCCGCAAAGCGGTCGGCAACGTCGCGCTGGACCATGACGGTCATCGCAGCTGGACCGCGAGACATCTCGACGAGCCGCGTGACGAGCGGTGTTGCTATGTTGTACGGCAGATTTCCCGCGACGGTCCACGCTGCATCGCCGGCGTACGAGGCGAAGTCGTACTCAAGCGCGTTCGCCGCCACGATATGCGCGCCCGCGAGATCGGGGCGTTCGCGGAGAATAGCGACGAGATTCGCGTCGATCTCGAGAGCCGTGACGTCGAGGCCTTCAGCGAGCAGCGCCCCAGTGAGCGCACCCGTACCGGCGCCGATCTCGAGGACTCGTTCGGTGCCTTCGCGCGCGAGTGCGGCAATGCGACGGGCCGCGGAGGAGTCGATGAGAAAGTTTTGACCGAGGCGCTTCTTCGGCCGAAGGCCTCGCAACCTCAG
>JASHPC010000065.1 GCA_030038335.1 Vulcanimicrobiota bacterium | reverse complement strand
ATGGTTCAGGCATTGGGCGGATCTCTCCGTTGGAACATTGCGTCAATGCGAACCCATAGGCCTTCCTAACTCAATGCACGAAGCAAAGAATCCACGTTGATACGCGTGGCGCGGTTCTTGGCGTGTGCGTTGCTCTTGGTAACTAGTAGCACGGGCTTCGTGTTCGCCGATCAGCCGCAGGTGCTGTAGGTAACCCTACATAGCAGCGTGCTTTCACAGGTCTGGAGCAAACCGACGTCTATCCACGCCGCGGTCGTGCTTCCGGACTCCTATTACAAGGAACCGCGGCGCCAATATCCCGTGATTTACTGGATTCCGGGATTCGGCTGGTGACTTTCTGCGCTGCTGAAAATTGTGAGGCGGGCCATTTGAAAACTGCGCGGCGAATTCCCGCGGCGTGAGGAGCCGATGCCAGAATGCGGACGGACCTCATTGTAGTCCGGGCGCCACGCTTCTGCGACAGCCTGAACTTCGGTAAGCGTTGTAAAGATGCTTGGGTTGAGCAACTCGTCCCGAATCCGGCCGTTCAGCGATTCGATCTTGGGATTCTACGTCGGCTTGCCGAGCTTGATGAGTGGCGAGCGTTTGTAACGCACGAGGCACCGGTGAAACGCTCCTTGTTGCATCCGGGCATCGCAGCAAGCTTCTGATGAAGCTCGTCGATCGTGCCCCCCGTGTGCGTACAGCGCGTTCTCCGCATCGGCTCTCGTCTCAGGTGTCTTTCCTACTCCTTTGACGGCGGTGCCGTCGGGCTCGGGATCGTTCCAAGTATCGCCTTTGCCAGCGCGAGGCCCTTCTCTTCGTCATACAGCGCTCCCTCGCGTAAACGACGCGCGAGCTCCTTAGCGGCGTACGCGCTCTCGAGCAACCTCGTGAGGCGCTCGTGAGCGCGACGTTCCGTTACTTCTCTCACTTTACCGGTCGCCACATAGCGCGCCTCGACGAAGCCCAAGAGGAGCGCCGCCGGCTCGTGGCTTCCGATAAGGACGCCAAGCAATGCGCTGTGCTCGAGCACTTCCTTGAGCCATCCGTGACCGAACGTCTTCGTCAACGCAATTGCTTCACGCAGGTGCTGCCGTGCGTCTTCGATATCTCCAGCCTGGAGCGCATAGCCCGCGAGGTTCGAGAGAAGCAAGACGATGTAGGCGGAGTTCAATCGCGCATAGGTCTCTTTCGCCCCGCGCGCAGCTTCGCGCGCGGCTTCGACATGTCCGAGCGCAAACTCGAGCTCGCCGAGGTTGAGAAGCGCGCTCGCATGCGACTCACTTCCGGGGCGCTCGAGCTCCGCCACCTCGACAAATCGTTCTCGCGCCGCATCGATCGCTCCGCGTTGCAAGTCGGTCACGGCCCACGTTCGCAGAACTGCGTTCTTCGTCACGCGCGACAAAAGGTGCGGCGCGCTGAACGCTTCGTTCAACGCAACGTCGGCTTCTTCGAAGCGCGCCCCCGTGCGGTAACACGCGCCAAGGTTCGCAAGCGCCCGCGCGATTTCGTCGGGGTCGCTCGTCGCGCGGGCGGCTTCTAGCGCACGCAGTGCACTGGCTTCGTGCTCCGCCAGTGGAACGCCGAGAAGCCACTGCAAATGAACGCGGTGGCGTAGGAGACGCGAACGCATGATGGCATTGGGAGCGCTCTCTGCGAGCATACTCGCAGCGTCGTACCATCGCAACGCTTCCTGTGGTGTCGCGACGAGCTCCGGCCACTCTAACTCCGCAAGCAACGAGAATCCGAGATCGGGATCGCGCTGCTCGAAGATCGTGCGCTCGATCACCGCGCGCGCATTATCGAGCTCTGCCGAGAACCGGCGCCTCCACTCCGCGTCTTCCAAATCAACGACGAGCGGCTGCAATTCATGGACGAACGATGCATAGAGCCGCGCGTGCCTCTGCGTGATCGCATCGGCCTCGCCCGTCTCCGTCAGACGCTCGAGACCGTACTCTCGAATCGAGCTTAACATAGAGTAACGCCGCTCTTCGGCGGACGCATCGCTGATGACGAGCGATTTGTCGACGAGCGATGAGAGTCCGTCGACGATGCTCCATTCGTCGATGGCGTCGTCGACGCAAACCTTGACGGCCGCATCGAGCGTCCAGCCTCCGGCGAAGACGGACAGGCGCCTGAAAATCGTTCGATTGCGTTCGTCGAGCAGCTCGTAGCTCCAATCGATCGTCGCGCGCAGCGCCTGATGGCGAGGCAACGCACTGCGATCGCCGCCCGATAGTAGACGGAAGCGCTGATCGAGCCGCTGCGCAATCGTCGCCGGCGAGAACGCATTGACCCGCGCCGCTGCCAGTTCGATCGCGAGCGGAATGCCATCGAGACGATGACAGATCTCCGCAACGTCCTGTGCGCTGGTCTCGTCGAGAGCGAACGCGGAATCGGTAGCGCGGGCGCGATCGACGAAGAGCTCAACGGCTTCGGACCGTGCGAGGGACGGCATGCGATACATGCTCTCACCGGCGATGTGAAGCGGTTCGCGACTCGTCGCGAGAATGCGAACGTCAGGGCACGCGCGCAGAATTGCAGCGGCACACCCGCTAGCGGCGACGTTGAGATGCTCGCAATTATCGAGGATGAGAAGCAGCCGCCGTTGCTGCAAGTACTCAAGCAGCATCTCAAGGACCGGGCGGGCTCCGGATGCATGGATGCCGAGCGTTCGCACGACGGCGCTCTCCACGAGCGTCGGATCCAGGATCGGAGCGAGCTCGACCATCCAAACGCCATCGTCCGACCCGTTGAGAAGATCTGCGCCGACCTGCGTCGCACAGCGCGTTTTGCCGATGCCGCCTGCGCCGGTCAATGTCACGAGCCGATGCTCCCGCAGCAGCGCGGCAATTTCCGATACCTCGCGTTCCCGCCCGACGAAGGACGTCAACTTCGGCGGCAAGTTGTTCGAGAGCACGTTCAGAGAACGCAGCGGCGGAAAATCATCCGGCAAATCGGGCGCGAGGAGTTGATAGACGCGCTCGGGATTCAGCAAGTCTTTCAAGCGATGCGCGCCGAGGTCGCGCAAACTACACAAGTCCGGCAACGCGCCTTTGGTGAGCTCCGCCAAGGCGCCCGAGAGGAGAACTTGTCCACCGTGAGCGGTTGAAAGCAGTCGCGCGACACGATTCACGGAGGGTCCAAAAAAGTCGCCCTCGCGCTCTTCCGCCGATCCGACGTGGAGCGCCATGCGAACGCGCAAACCGTCGACGGAAGAGAAGTCTTCGGCGAGCAGCGCGCGCTGCGCGGCGAGTGCCGCAAAAACCGCTCGTGCGGGAACGCTAAACGAGGCACAGAACGCATCTCCGACCGTTTTGAAGACGCGCCCGCCGGCTTGTTCGATAGCCTCGCGCATCAAGAGATCGTGGCGCGCGAGCGCTGATGCCATGGCATCACGGTCGCGCTCCCAACGCCGCGTACTGCCTTCGATGTCCGAAAACACGAGCGTGACCGTTCCCACCGAATGCACGTCCTATTCTTTCGCGTCGAAGCGTCGAGCGTCCCCGCGCAGGAAGGTCCCGAAGCGCGACGGTCATAAGGAATGTGATGCCGTGAGCACTGATCGGCGTAAGTGCGATTGCAGCGCTTATCTAACTGCACCACCTGCGTGCGGGAGTCAGCTTGAGGCGCTCCGCGCGCTCGAGCGGGATTTTCGAGAACACGAATTATAAGAAGCGCCGTCGCGCGTTCAGGAGCAACTGCCGCATAGGCTCGAGGATCCGGGCTATCGGCACGGGCTCGAAGGCATCGGGTTTGTTCGCGCGACGAAGCACCCGGGGCTGCTCGTCTGCAATTGTTGCAGTGAGCTGGGAACGTTGCTCAAACATCAACTGGTATCCGAAGACCCGTTTATGGATCTGCTTGCGCGTTTGATCGTGCATTGTTGGAAACACGCCTCGCCGGCCATCGCAATCATACGCCGCTTGCGCGGTGACGCAGTATTCTGTGCTTCGGCTCTATCACATAATACGATAATTTGACACCGGGGTCACACAAACGGTGGACGTGCATCTACGTCATATAAAAGGGCCTCTTCTATGCTCGTCTCCACGCCCCCGCACTCCCCTTGGATCGCACTCTTTATCTTCGCCTAGCTCTGTTTGCTGGCACCCTCCCTGAAGGGCGCCTTGGGCTTCGATTTTGCAGTCGCCATGCTACCGCCGCGGCGTTTTTCCATTCGGGCCATTCCGCGTTAATAGCCCGGATAAGTGGCCTGAGTTCACGGCTGTACTCCCATAACTCGTCGAGAGAATACAACATTCGCCCACGTCCTTTTCTTGTACGCATAATGCCGAGGGACTCATATTGCTTTAGGGCTTTGCGTATTCTCATGGTGTCGAACTGGGGGAGCAGTCGCGATATGGTCGCCGCGTCAACGCCTAAGCGTGATAGTTCAGCAACAGTGCAGAGGACGCTCGTCCGCAGATCTTGTAGAAAGATGCGGTTCACCCGGAAATTGGCGGTTCGATCCTCCCAATCTTCCACGAGCCCTTCTCTCAATCGGCCGCTCATTGCAATAAGAAGTGCTCGCAGCTCCCTGTATACTGGATGCGCGGCATTGAGGCTCAGGAAACGAAGCCGTCCGTGCTTTCTTGAAATCACGATGCCAAGTCGCCGATAGACCTGCACGCCCTTTTCCGCTAACGCCTTAGAAGGGCCGTACGCACCTGCCCAATTCGTAGGGCCGCGGACTGCTAGTTCCATCAGCAGCCGTTCAAAGCTCTTGAATCCAAGCAGCCCAGTCTTGTGATCCTCCTCTACATCGAGGGATTTGCCCCCGGGCCCGATCCTTTCTCGAACACGCCACATGAGTTCACGATTTTCACGTGCTACGCCTCGTAGCAATGCTCTGAATGGCCTCATCCAACGGCGGTTTCCAAAAGCCATGACGCTACCGCGTTTAACTAACACTCCTTCGCTAACGTAGAAGCTCAGCACATTCTTGATTGTCGATCTTGTGTGATCTGGCACGATCCGATAAACATCACGTTGATTCGCGCGCCCGCCAAGCAACTCTAATGTGAGAAGGGTCATGGTTCGAACCGGGGATCCAAGAAGATGCACGATATCGCCGTAGCGCTCGGCCGATGTGGGTACTGGCTCGAGTTTGGATGAAGCTCTTGCTTTGTACCTCAACGGAAAGGTTTGGCCTAAAGCACGCAGGAACGTGCGCAACGCCGCATGATGCGGGAATGCTGGATTAAGAGCCAGCGCATAGCCCCGCCACGTTGGGGTGAGGCGCCATCGACACAACAGTGCCGCCCTATCCGAAACGTGAAGTTGATCTAATGACTGACGCCCAGTCTCCTTGGTAATATCTGCTCTTCGCATCGGTCCTTCAATCGCTAATGCTACGAGCAAGTCCATGCGGTCGTAAGGTCCGAAGAGATTTGGCGGTTTTTGATGTCGCTTTGGCGTTCGTTTCTTGCGCACGTATGTCCTTACGGACTATTCAATATACGCTCATGAGAATCCGCCGTTTACCCGCGTACGAGTCGCGAGGCACGCACCAAGGATCCAAGTCGTCGATACCGAGGTTCATGGTGCACGACATCAAGTAAGAATCGCCGCAACTCTCGCGCCACAGGTAGATCGCGATTAAGCTCTAGAACTCTGTGGCAGCCATCGCGTTTGCTCTGGATGATGCTCTTGCGTTCCCACGCGTTCACCGCGTACCATGCGGATACAAACTGTATGCCTAATAGTGACGCCGTGGTCGTAAGATCGAGCGGCCCAGCTGCGGCAATGAGCAGCAGAATTGGAAGACGAACGGAACCTCGATAAATCTCTTCGAGCCGCAATTTTTCCTTGGGAACTCGAGCAGCCTGGCGCTGTGCTCCGCGGAGCTCGGTCGTAGACTGGGACCGCGTCCGCCCCATCGCTAGCAAGAGGCGCCTCAAGCTATCGTAAACGTAGAGCCGGCCGTTCAAACCGATCTTATCGTAGCCGTTATGGGCATCGCGAACAGTTGTTACCAGACGAGACTTAGAGAGTCGCTGGGTAACCTCGAAGACATTGCCGGGACTCATGCCCGTAGCTCTGGCGATTTCCCGGAGACCCAACGGACCGCCTTCGACAAGGCATATCAGAACGCGCTCTGCTGCCCCGCGACCAAAAAATGCGAGTGTAGAGGGAATCGGGCGGCACCGAATGGGTTGTTGATGACTTGCGTTGCGCGGCATCGCGAGATGTGCCGCGCAACCTAGATTCCGAAATTCCCCGATTCATTCTGTTAAGACAGCGATTAAATGTGTGGTACAAGTATTGCCCCAGTCCTGATGCGGCAGCGAAGTGCGGTGGCAAGCTCATAGCAAGCGTTCGAGAGAGCTGCGGACGCGTGCAATACCGACGAAGCCGTCTTCGAGCATGAGGCTTAGCGGAGAGCGTTCGCCGAAGCTCGCGTTTGGTCGTCGAAGCCATTCGATCGCCGAAGGGCCACCATTGAAGACGGCTTCAAGAGCAATGTCGATGTTTGCGAGGTTCGAGATACGTGCGCGCTGGTCAGGACCAAGGCGCGTACGGCCGGCTTTCCAGCGATAGAACATTCGTGGAGTAACGGCGAAAAGTATTTGAGTTTCATGATCATGGAGACCCCAGCGTACCACGATCTCGAGCCCGGTCTGAACGCGATCCCAATCAGAGACCGATCCACGAAGGATTGCCATTGCGCCCTTTATATCGCAAGTAGTCGGTTTTCTCCGCTATAGGAAGCTGGCTGCTCACGACTCGCATAACCAGGCCACGTGGGAGAACGGCGCTAGGATGCGAGCCCTGTCCGATAAATTAAGCTATGCCGTAGGCTTTGGGCGTTATGAACACCTGGTGACGATGTCACCGGAGTCGTCTGCGCTGGACGGTGTGAACTTGCAACCGTCTGAGCAGTAAGCCGAGAACATTAGCGTTCTAAAGCTCCAGCGGCGGCAACCAGCGCGTAGGAACGTCCGATTCGCCGCGCGACAGGCTAGAGGATCAGCTCGCGCTTAGAAACGCGTGTCCGTAGAGCCGCCTCGGTGGGCACAGCAAGAACTATGAACGCGCAACTCTTGAGCTTGTTGCGAGCAGCGCTGTATTCGGACGAGGGACGGCGGTTGGGCGAGATCAGCTGCGCCTGGCTTGACATTGCGGAGCCGCTCGCACATTGGCTCATTCGGCAGAATTGAACAGATCCGCTAAGAGAAGCTGCCTGCGCCGGATCATCCACCACGAGAGACCGCCAGCGTAACGGCTCTACGAATGAGTCGCATGGCCTCTGTTTCGCAGCACCGGCAGTTGAAGAGTACAACGTCATCCTTGAAGCCTCAAAACCTCGAAGACATTTATTCGTTCGAAGACATCCTCGGGCTTAGCTGGCTCGAAGCATGAAGTGAACCGTACGGTTCTGTTTGCGTTGCGAACCTCTAGGCCGTCGGGTGAGTCATGCTCCTCCCAGCCTTTTCCACGCCGGAACTCGAGAAGCGTTCTCGCCGCCTTCGCGACGTACGTCCTGTCCGTCGAATAGCGAACATGCTTCCCGACAAGGATGCTTGCGAGTTCAAGACCCAAGCGCCAGTCAAGGATGTCGTGCTGCCGCATGTTCGAGAAGTCGCGAAGGCACTGGTAGCATGAACTGTCGCATTGCTCCGCGTGGCTGGGCTCTTCATAGAGTGTAGATAGATTCGTCAGAATTTCCTTCATTACGCGCTCGTAAGTACGCTCTTCGTACAGTTCTCTTGCGAAGCCGGCTCCATTCTCGAGCGCGTCGGCAAGAAATATACCGTACTGCTGTTGGCCAAGCACGAATGCGTCCACGTCGAACTCGCGACGATCAATCATCATCACTTTTGCGGCGGCAATTGCTGATAGCTGCGCGAACGACGTCCAGGCTGCCCATTGCGCGCCCGTAAGCGATAACGGCTGCAGCAAGAATGCCTTCTTCGCGGTGTCCGATGCCATGATCGTCAAGACCTCGGTGTGTGTCCTGCAAGTGAGCGCGAGCGGAGGAACGGTTTCGTGAGTCTTAGTGACACCGGCGGGCACTTCGTTGAGTTCCCAATGCCCGTGCGTGAGGTCAGGGTCGCTGCCGAGCAAATCCACGAGAGTGAATCCCATTCCTCGGTTGTCATTAACGACGTAGAGATTTCCGGACCCGAAAGAGATCTCGGCGTTGCCGTCGCACCTATCGTGCTCGTGAGGAATCTTCGCGATCTTCGCACGCTGCGAACGACTGATGCGCTCCACCTCCCAGTTATATGTTTCGCCATCGCGGTAATCCGTACGAAACCCCTGTGGCTCTATAAGCTGGCGCAGTTCCATCGCGGAGGAACCGCAGGCCGGGCAATGCATCACCGAGTTGCCGAGTTCGATGTAACCACAGGTGCTGCAGATTTGCTTCGGCCCGCCTTCCAGTTCCACGATGCTCTGACGGTCACGACCATTAGCGCCAATGGGATGCGGGGGATATGCGACCAGGCCAACGGATCGAT
>JASHPC010000064.1 GCA_030038335.1 Vulcanimicrobiota bacterium | reverse complement strand
TACAGCCTTCAAACGCTGGGCGATGGTGCAAGCGGAGCCCAAGGTTACGGCTCACGACGCGACCGTATGGGCCGGTCGGCTCGCGGTATTTCTTGAAGAGATGCGCGAGAGCGGTGCCATCGCGTTCCGATTTGAACTTGCAGAGCACTTTCGTAAGAATCGTTATAGGATCGATGGCAGGCGGATCACCGAGCGGGATTGTGGGAATGCCGTTGCCCTCGCATTCGCCCTTACTGCATGCCAAACAACGCGAAAGGCGATCGCGGAGGAAATTGCGACGCATCGACCGCTCGCTCTAAAGCGTCCCGCTACGCGTGGCTCGAAAGGTGCCCGCACAAAACGCTCCAAGTCTCGCGTGCATGCCGCGCACTAGAAACCAGCGCAAGCGCGCACGTACCCGAGGCGAAGGCTCCGTCTATTCGCGCGTGCGTCGTTGGACGACTCGCGGTATCGAACACTCGAAGACGATCTGGGTTGCGACCTGCCGCATCGGCGAGCGCGGACGACGCAAGCGCCACTACTTCTACGGCACGACGGCGACCGAGGCGCGATCGAAGCGCGACGCGTATCTGCTCGCACGCGGCGCAGAGGTTCCCGCGCCACCGCCTGACGAGACGCCGACCGTCGCGGAGTACGCATCGACGTTCCTCGCCCATACGAAGGCGAACCGGCGCGCGAACACCGCTCGCGACTACACGAAGACGCTCGACGGGCATGTCATTCCGCACGCCGGCAAGGTCCGCCTGAGCGAGCTCTCACCCGCCGCGATCCGGTCACTGTACGCGACGCTGCGCGCATCCGTCTCCCCGAGCATGGTGCATCGCGTCCATCGCGCGCTTCGCGCGCTCTTGAACCTCGCCCGCGATCAAGGTGTCATCGCTTCGAGTCCGCTCGACGGCATGCGCCGCGAGGCGCCACGGTACAAACGACCCAGCGCCCAAGCGTTGACTGAGCCGCAAATCCGCACCGTTCTCAAAGCCGCGCGCGGGAATCGCCTTGAGGCGCTCTTCGTGCTCGCGCTCACGACGGGCATGCGGCAGGGTGAACTCTTCGGCTTGCAGTGGAGCGACATCGACCTCGCGCGCAAGAGCATCTATGTTCAGCGATCGGCGCAGGAAGTCGACGACGAGATCGAACTCGTCGAGCCGAAGAGCGCAGCGGGCAGACGTCGCATTACACTCTCGGCGATTGCGGTCGATGCGCTCAAACGACGACGCGCGCTTGCGAAGAAAGAGGAGCACGACAGCGAGCTGGTCTTTCCGACAGAGCGCGGCTACGTGCTTCGGAAAAGCAACTTCCAGCGAACGATCTGGAACCCGATTCGCAAAGCTGCGAAGGTCCCCAAGGCGCGCTTCCACGATCTGCGGCACAGCGCAGCGACGCTGCTCTTAGCGGAGGGCGTTCATCCGAGAATCGTGCAAGAAATGCTCGGGCACTCGAACGTCACGCTGACGCTGCAGACGTACTCACACGCGTTGCCGACAATGCAGGCTGGCGCTGCTGCGGCGTTCGATCGCGTGCTTCGAAGGGCAGCGCGCAACTAGCGACTTCAACATGCGCAACCCCGCATCGAGTCCATACGAAGCAGGAATCTCTAGTATCAGACAACTTAGACCACTCCCATGATGGATGAAGGCTGGCGTCGGCACATTTGGATTGCGCAACTCATCCTGGCCGTTGCCGGCCTGGCCGGGGCGGCGTTGCATGCGGCGCCGCTTCGACTGTCGCCTGCGTCGCAGAACTGGCCCATCTTAGACGCCGTTGACCTCGGGTGGCTCGCTCTCGTCGTGGTTGCGGTGCTGCTTCCAGGATTGAGTAAGTTCACTTTTGGCGGCGTATCAGTGGAAATGCAAGAGGTCAAACAGAGCGCGGACCAACTCGTCGATGTCATTAGTGATTACGCGAATCTCGTACAAAATTGGTCTACCTCTGCCGTGTTATACACAGATTTGATCGCTAGAGCATCCAACGACGCCGAGTTGGCAGAACTCATGTCTAACTACATCCGCGACCGGATGGGCGAGGCGCGCGACTTCTTAAGCGCTGACCCTAAAGACAACGTTCGGGTCGCCTTATGGATATTCGACCCCGAAAGAGCATCCCTTGAATTTCGATTGAGCGTGCCCACATTCAAACCTACGCAGTCCGCTTACGCGCTGCGAGAGGGCATGATAGGCCAGGCATTTGTTGAGCAGCGCCGTTTCATGGAGGCGGACGTGACCACTGCCCCTTGCTATAAGAGCACTCGTGGAGGACGGCAAAAGCCTCCATATCGAGCCGTCTGGTGTGGTCCGGTGTCTCGCGGTCAAGAACGGATTGGAATGCTGACGATAGACAAGAAAACAGCCGCGCTCTTTAGCGCAGCCGCAGATGACATCGCAAAAGGTCTAGCGGCTCAGTGCGCTTTAGCAATAGACCAGTACCGTACGCACTGACACTTATCGAGAAGTGAGCCTCTCGATCTTGTCAAGCGCACGCTTCACCCGAACACCCGTGCTCTTATCCGTAATAGCTGGCACCTGACCCGAAGGCTTCGCGGTTTCCAGCGCACGACTTACGTCCTTCAGGGACTTCTTGTACTCCATCGTTTCCTCCAACTTCGGGGCTCTCGGCCTATATCCGCCTGGATGGACGCGCTCATTGGCGCGCCGGCGGCCTTCGCTCCCAGCGTTCCTTCTTGGTTGACTATCTCCCAAACCGCTCCTCGGTCCCCAAGAGCTTCACCACTCGTTATAGTGCCACGGGGACCGTGGCTCGAGACTCGATAATAGGGCGCCTGCGGCTTTGGCTGTACATGGCTGCACACGCCCCAGGCCTTCCATGAAAGCAAGCAGGCCCGCGAATCTCTAGGATTTACGGGCCTTTAGAAGGACTGCACCGCGAGGGACTTGAACCCCCAACCAAGTGATTAAGAGTCACCTGCTCTACCATTGAGCTAGCGGTGCACGACGCTCGCGCGGCAAGTGTTTCGCGAGTAGAATTTTTGCGCCCTCCGGGGATCGAACCCGGGACCAACAGATTAAAAGTCTGCTGCTCTACCAACTGAGCTAAAGGCGCACATGGGGTGGCTGACGGGATACGAGCCCGCGACCTTCGGTTCCACAGACCGACGCTCTAACCAGCTGAGCTACAGCCACCATACGCGCTACGCCGACTTCTGCGCTCCGTGCACGTGTCATTCTAACGAAAAAGCGAAAAAGCGCGCCCGGAGGGACTCGAACCCCCATCTTCGAGCTTAGAAGGCTCGTGCCTTATCCAGTTAGACCACAGGCGCGTAGGATATCGCGACTACTTTCATTCTTATAGAACTTATAGAACGCGCCCGGAGGGAATCGAACCCCCATCTGCGAGCTTCGAAGGCTCGTGCCTTATCCGTTAGACCACGGGCGCGTGATAAAATCGGGACGACTGGACTTGAACCAGCGGCCTTTCGCTCCCAAAGCGAACGCTCTACCAAGCTGAGCTACGTCCCGAAGAGCAGTCCTAGTATAACAGCCCGCGGCAAGCGTCCAGCAACGCTTGCGCGGCCGCGTGACGATGGCTCATCGAGTTCTTCTTCTCTTCGCTCATCTCCGCGAAGGTCTGCGCTTCACCATTGGGCACGAAAATGGGGTCGTAACCGAAACCGCCCGCACCGCGCTCTTCGCGCGTGATGCGGCCGCGAGCGAATCCTTCGCCCATCCACGTCTTTCCGTCGGCAAGTATCAGCGGCATGTAGCACACGAACGTCGCGGTGCGCTTCTCGTTGGGAACATCGCGAAGCTCCTCCAAGAGCCTTCGCCGGCGTTCTTCCCACGTAGCATCCGCGCCCGCATAGCGCGCTGAAAGCACTCCGGGTCGCCCGTCGAGCGCATCGACGCACAACCCGCTGTCATCCGCGATCACCGCGGCCTCGATCTCAGTGTCCTTCAACTGCTGGTGCAGGGTCTGTGCTTTCAGCAGCGCGTTGTCGTGAAACGACAGCTCGCCCTCTTCTACATCGGCGTAGCCGTCGTACGTCAATACCTCGATCCGCGACCGAGCAAAAATGTCCTTTAGCTCGGCGAGTTTGCCCACGTTCCGGGTCGCGACGTATACGTGCACGCTACTCGTCGAGCCGGAGAACCGCCATGAACGCGTCCTGTGGAAGCTCGACGCGGCCGACGCGCTTCATGCGTTCCTTTCCCGCCTTCTGCTTCTCCAACAACTTTCTTTTGCGCGTGATGTCGCCGCCGTAGCACTTGGCGAGGACGTTCTTACGCATCGCACTCACCGTCTCGCGCGCCACGATCTTGCCTCCGATTGCGGCTTGAATGGGAACGTCGAACATCTGCCGGGGTATGAGCTCCTTCAGACGCTCCGTCAACGCGCGCCCGCGCTGTGCTGCGCGTTCGCGCGCGACGATAAACGACAGCGCGTCTACGGGTTCGTTATTCAGGAGAATTTCCAACTTCACGAGGTCGCCCTCGCGATAGCCGACGAGCTCGTAATCGAGCGACGCATAACCCTTCGTACGCGACTTCAGATGATCGAAGAAGTCGACGATCACCTCGATGAGCGGCATCTCGTACGTCAGAATGACGCGCCCGTCGTGCAGATACTCCATTCCGCCAAGATTCCCACGCCGGCTCTGCGTCACGTCCATGATCGCGCCGACGTACTCGGGCGGCGTGATAATCGTCGCCTTCACGTACGGCTCTTCGATCGACCGGATGACGCTCGTCGCCGGAAGCTTCGACGGATTGTCGATCATCTGGACCTCCCCGTCCGTTTTCGTCACGCGAAACACGACTGACGGCGACGTCGCGATGAGATCGAGCGAGTAGTCGCGCTCGAGGCGCTCCTGCACGATCTCCATGTGCAGCAGTCCGAGAAAGCCGCAGCGAAAGCCGAAGCCGAGCGCAACGGAACTCTCTGGTTCGTAGACGAGCGCCGCGTCGTTGAGCTTGAGCTTGTCGAGCGCGTCACGCAACTGCGAATACTCGACGCCCTCGTTTGGATAGAGGCCGCAGTACACCATTGGAACCGCTTTTCGGTAGCCGGGGAGCGCGACGTGCGCGGGATTGGCCGCTTCGGTAATCGTATCGCCAACGTCGATCTCACCCAAAGAACGAATGTTCGCGATGACGTACCCTACGTCGCCGACGCCGAGCACGTCACCAGCGCGCATCTCAGGCGCGAAGACGCCGACTTCAACGCACTCGAAGACGCGTTCGTGCGCCATCGACATGAAGCGCGTCCCCGCTTTGAGCTCGCCGTCGACTACGCGCACGTAGCAGACGACACCGCGATACGGATCGAACTGTGCATTGAAGACGAGCGCCCGCAGGTGATCGCGATGTCCTTTCGGCGCCGGGATGCGTCCCACGATCGCTTCGAGGATGTCGTCGATGCCAGTGCCGTTCTTAGCACTAGCTAGAATGCATTCGCTGCGCTCGATGACGAGCAACTCCTCCACCTCTCCCATGACGCGTTCGGGATCTGCGGCCGGAAGATCGATCTTGTTGATCACCGGAATGATCGTGAGATCGTGCTCGAGCGCAAGATGGTAGTTCGCGAGCGTCTGCGCTTCTATGCCCTGTGCCGCATCGATGATGAGAATGGCTCCTTCGCACGCTGCGAGCGAGCGCGAAACTTCGTACGAGAAATCGACATGGCCGGGCGTATCGATTAGGTTGAGCTCGTACGTCTCTCCGTTGCGCGCTCGGTGCAGCAGGGTCACTGGATGCATCTTGATCGTGATGCCGCGTTCGCGCTCGAGGTCCATCGCGTCAAGGAGCTGCTCCGACATCTCGCGCGTCTCGACGGTTTGCGTCTGTTCGAGCAAGCGGTCCGAGAGCGTGGTCTTCCCGTGATCGATGTGCGCGATGATGCAGAAGTTGCGAACGCGGCCCGAGGTCTCGAGCCGGTGAGGATTATCGGGCTTCACGTCGTTAGTATAGCGAGTAACAGGCGCTCGCGGTAAAGTTCGCCAGCAGCGGCCTGATCAAGAACTGCAAGAGAAGGATGAGAATCAGGAACGCGATGTCGAGGCCGCCAATCGGCGGAATGACGCGGCGAATAGGCGCGAGCAGCGGCTCCACGAACGTCGCCAGCGCTCGCTCGAAGCGACTGTAGCGTAGGTCGGGTATCCACGACAGCACGGCGTAAACGAGGAGAACGATCGTGTAGATTTGGACCAGCCAGTCAAGCAGCTGGGCAAAATAGCAGAGCACGCGCGAATCTCAGCGCAGTGCCGCGATGACCGAGGCGGGGATGCCGTGTAGATACGGCGTCGGATCGACGGGCGTACCGTCGAGCATGACCTGATAGTGCAGGTGCGGTCCGGTTGCGAAACCGGTCGCGCCGACGGCTGCAATCGCCTCTCCCTTGTACACGCGCTGCCCTACCGAGACGTCGATGCGCGAGAGGTGCGCGTACCACGTGTGGTAACCGTTACCATGATCGATGTCGATCTTCAAACCGTACTCCCCATCCCATCCGGCAGCGACGATCGTCCCAGCGGCAGCGGCTCTCACCGTGTCACCGTAGTTCGCCGAAAGGTCGACTCCTTCGTGGAACTCGACCGAGGGTGAGGTGCGATAGCAGAAGCAACCCGTGACGACGGCGTTGTTCACGGGATCGATCGACGGAATGAACGCCACGAGCCGCGCTACCGCGAGTGCGTGTATCTGGCGAAGATTCAAGACTCGCATCGCGAGTGTTCGTTCCTGATCGGCGTGCTGTGCAAGCGCGGCAGAGTCTGCAGCGAGTTTTGCCACATGTTGCGCGAGCGACGCCACGTTCGGAACGCCGGTCCACGAAACGGGCTTGACGGGTGCCTTGACTTGCGGCCTCGCGGCTGGCGTAGGCTTCTGATTCGGTGCGCCGATGAGCTGCGTGATCTGCTGGTCCTCGTCCTGAACGTGCTGGAGCTGTCTGTGGAGCATCTCCGCCTGTCCCGCAATCCGGACGAGCGCGGCACGTTCCTGGCGGACGTGCCGGTACTGCACGACGCCGTACGCGACCGCAGTGGCGAGCGCGACGAGCAGAACCGCGGCGACGGTTAAGACGTGCCGCTGGCGCACGACGAAGCGGTGGATGGTATCTCCACGATGGGGCACGATCTTGACGTAATAGCGGTCTTCGGTCATCGCTGTTTTCGAGCGCCGGCCCAGCACTACGATCTCGAGCTCGGGGACGAAGCCCCGGATTCGAGGGACGCGACGGAGGGCTTCGAGTTCGCTCGCCTGGCCGCCGCTCCCTGGAGGTTCTTTCTCAGGCACCACGACGAGAGTCGGGTGGTTCGCGGCACCCGTAAGGGCTCGCTTACCGTTGCTCCCTTCCGGTCCTGGCGGGGTTCACGAGGTTACGTCGCGCGAAGCCCAACCCCCATCATGGCCCGCCCATGATACCACGGCGCTTCGGCGAAAGGCGCCGCCATGGTGGCGCCGTTCTTTCTCGCTCTCGTTCTTTCGAGTCTGTCGTTCAGTCCCGGCAGCCCGCTCCCAACGTGGACCGCTCACGGCGCGCGGTCGTGTCCCGGCGCCGACCGGTCCCCCGAGCTTCATTGGAACTCGCCGCCCCGCGGAACCCGCAGCTTCGCGCTTACACTCTACGATCCAGACGCAGTTCGAGGCTGGTTCCACTGGGTTGCGTACGACATCCCGGCGGACGTTCGCCATCTTGGCGCAGGCGTCGCGCTCCCAACGGGCTATCTCGGGATAACGTCGTTTTCAGAACGCCGTTACGGCGGCCCGTGCCCACCTCCCGGCGAGCCGCATCACTACGTTTTTACGCTGTACGCCCTCGACGTCACGTCGCTCCACGCGACGGGGCCGCTGGACGGACCGGCACTACTCCATCGCATCCGCGGCCACGTACTCGGTAAAGCGCAACTCGTCGGCCGTTATTGGTACGGTCGATAGTCTGTCGATGCTCTTCTTACGGTGACTGCTGCGTGAACCCGGCGGGAATCGAGAAGAGCTGCTCCGCCTCCGGCCGATAGAGCCAGCGAACGTTTCCGGCCTCCTCGGCAGTGTTCATCTCCTGACGGCTGACGCCGAAAGTTACGAGCCTGTACATCGCGAGCCTCGAGGCACTCGATGCGCCGAAGCCCGCTGCAGCCGCAGCGCTCAAATCGCCGTGAATCCGCGGTTTGCATCCACCGTGCACGATCGTTTCCGGACCTCCGGCAGCTCCGCTCGTGCGCGGAAGTGGGCAATACTGACGCGGAATCTCGATTCCGGAGACGTATTCGACGATGCGCATCTGCGTCGAGCTATTCGAGCACGACCCCGTCGCGTTCGCCAGCGTAACGGCGACTTGCGAAGCGTTCCCGTGCGTCCCGATGCCTTCGATCGTGCGCGGCCCGAGATTCGTTCCGCGTGCCGATATCGTCAAATCGACGGTTCCGGGTGCCTCGTTCTCGACTTGCGGTGGTCCGGGACGCCCCATCGGCATTGCCTGCGGCGCCGGAGACGGAAGCGCGTCGGCGATCGTGTACGTGCGGTGCGCGAGATCGAGCGTGATGTATTGATGAAGGTCGCACTTTGTGATCGTCGCCGTCTGATGCACGATGTCGTCCGTGCGAACCCAGTTATTGTAGTACGTGTACCGCGTGAGCACGCCGCTGCGAAACGATTGCATCGCTGTCATCGCACCCTGATACGCGTTCATCACGTTACCGAAAAGCCCGTGATGCTGAGGCGGCGCTCCGTTGCCGGCCACAACGATCGCAGCGCGATCGTCCTGGAACGTCCCTGGCGCGGGTGGTGTCGACGTCGGCATGATCACTCGGTCGATTTTCTCGTATTGGAGCGCGACGGGCGTCGGCGTCACGCGCGGGACCGATGCGCCGGCACTTGGCCTCCCGGCAAAGGCTATTGCGGCTACGGCCGCTGCTGCGAGTACCCCCAAGGCAAAGCGACCCATGGCTTCTCCCTTCTTTGGAGCCTCAGATTACAAGCAGGCGCCTTCTCCTCGCGCGAAGAGACCCCTGGCTCGATGACGAACCGTTGAGTCGTGCCGAGCTATTTGCGCGCGGGCTCGCTCCCCGCTAAACGCCACATTCAGTTTCGCCGTCCTAATGGCGGCCTCTATGCAGAAGAGCTGCTCTCGACGCAAGGCTTCGAGAGCGTGTACTCCCTCCTCTATCATCTGCGTCCGCCGACCGCGACGCTCGACGTTCGGCCGTGGAGTCGTCCGAGTCCGGATTTTTCTCCCAACGAGCCCTTACGAAATCGGCACTTCCTTACGCAGCGCATCGAGACGTCCGGCGATGCAATTTCCGCGCGTGCCGCCGTGCTCGGCAACGCAGACGTCACCATCGCCGTCGCCGAGTTCACCGAACCGATGGCGTACTTCTATAGGAACGTTCGCGGCGACGAGCTCCTCTTCGTGCATCGCGGAAGCGGCTATCTTCAGACGCCACTCGGACGCCTCGACTATCGCGCGCACGATTACCTCGTCATCCCCGTAGGAACGACGTACGCCGTCTACCCGAGCGAGAAGACGCGCATGCTCGTCTATGAAACGTCAGGTCCCGTACAGGTGCCCCGTAGGTATCGCAACGAGTTTGGACAGCTCGCCGAACACGCGCCGTACTACGAACGCGACTTTCGCGGCCCCGTGTTGCAAGAGCCGATCGACGAATTGGGCGCATTCGAAATTCGCGTCTCCGGAAAGGAGCGCAACGCGATCTACACGGTTGCGCACCACCCGTGCGACGTCGTCGGGTGGGACGGCTACTGCTACCCGTACGCCTTTAACCTCGAAGAGTTCGCGCCCATTACCGGCAAGCTGCACCAGCCGCCGCCGGCGCATGCGACGTTCGAGGCTCCAGGCGCCGCGTTCTGCGCGTTCGTGCCTCGCCTCTTCGACTATCACCCGCTCGCGATTCCCGTTCCCTATAACCACTCGAGCGTCGACTGCGACGAAGTTCTCTACTACGTGAGCGGAAATTTCATGAGCCGGCGCGGCGTCGAAGAGAGCTCCATCACGTTGCATACTGCCGGTGCGCCACATGGCCCGCAACCGGGCGCCGTCGAGCAGTCACTTGGCAAGAAGTCAACCGATGAGATCGCGGTCATGATAGACACGTTTTCGCCGTTACACATCGCAAGGGCCGCAAGCGAAGTGGAAGACCAGGACTACTATCGTTCTTGGCTCGAGCCCACCGCTACGTAGACTCTACGCGTCCGCGGCACTCGCCGAAACTCAGATGCAGCCCATCGCGTTCGCACCAGCCGCGTAACGTCACCTCGTCGCCATCTTCCAAAAACGCGCGCGCCTCACCGGACGGAAGCGCGAGCGGCTTCGCGCCGCGCCACGTCAACTCGATGAAGCTTCCGTAGCTGCCAGGATCCGAACCGGAGATCGTGCCAGATGCAAACAAGTCGCCGGGACGGATTTGCGTGCCGTTGCTGCGGACGTGCGCGAGTTGCTGCGACATCGTCCAGTAGAGTTCGCGAGCGTTCGTTCGCGAGATCGTTACCGCAGAGACGCCTGCGTTGCGCATCTTTGCACTTTGCAAATCGATTTCGAGGGCGATGTCGAGGGAAAAATCCTCTTGTACGCGCAGATGCGGCAGCGGCTGCGGGCTCTGCTCGTGCGGCTTCACGGCGAATGGCACGAGCGCTTCGAGCGGCACGACCCATGGCGAGATCGTCGTCGCGAACGACTTGCCCAAAAACGGTCCAAGCGGCTGATACTCCCAAGCCTGAACGTCGCGCGCGCTCCAATCGTTCACGAGAACGAGGCCAAAAATATCCTCGCTTCCCGTGATGAATCCCAACTCCAGCTCGATGTCGAGCATGCGGCTCGGTCCGAAGCTCGGCGTCTCTTCGTTTGGTGCCTTACGCTGCCCGCTCGGACGCGCAATCGGCGTTCCGCTCACGACGATGGTCCCGGCGCGCCCGTGATATCCGATCGGCATCCATTTCCAGTTTGGAAGCAACGGCTCTGCGTCGGGCCGGAAAATGCGGCCGAGATTGCGTGCGTGCTGCTCGGACGAGTAGAAATCGACGTAGTCTGCGACGTCCAAGGGTAACCGCATCCTCGCTCCGGCGCGATCGACGAAGTGTTCGTCGCCTGGCGATTTCGCGAGCAGCGCCTGGCATCGCTCGCGCACGGTGCCCCACGTCTTCTTCCCGGCTGCAAGGAGCGGATTGAGCGCCGTTGCAGTCAGCAGCGACGCGTCGCAAACACCGTCGAAGAGGCGCGCGCTCGCAGCGGCATGGAGATCGAAAATTTGCTCGCCGTATGCTACCCCGAGATGCGCGTTGCCGTTTCGCTCGAAAACGCCGTACGGAAGACTCTCAATCGGGAAATCGTTCATCGCGCCGGAAGCACGCCGAGTGCGAGCAGATCGTCCACCGGTTCGTCAAAACTGCACGAACCGAAGCTCCGGAATGCGTGCCGCCGAACCTTTGCCAGCGCCTCCGTATCGGCAAGCCGCACGCCGCGCCACGAAAAGCCGACGTCTTCGAAAGCGAACTGTGTCGCGTCTTCTTCACCGACGATTTCGTGAAGGGTCGCCGTGTCGCAGGTCGGTGCAGCACACGCCGCAGCGAGCACGTTGAGAAAGCCGTGCATCACAAATCCGGTCTCGGCGTTGAAGTGACGCACCGGATGGTGCAGCCCTGCGGTTGCCTTGAAAGCAACGCCGTCGTGCGTAGCGGCGCGAATGAAATCCGCCACCTCCGCAACGGAAGGCGTCGCTTCGGCCGCGACTCCGCCGCATCGAATTTTGGCATCGCATCGCGCGTCGGCCAGAGCGTCCATCGCCTCTGCAAGCAGTGTCGAGCGCAATCCGCGAGGCAGCTCGACGACCACGGCGAGGCCCGGCGCCAGTGACTGAAGTCCCTTCTCCAGTGCGCGTATCGCCGTGCGTGGCGAACCGATTTCGTTCGTCGGAAGAGCGAGGGCGATCTCGCAGCTTGTCAGACGCACGTGTTCGCGCTCGTGAATCGGCGTTTGGCCGTCCGCGATCGCGACGGCCTCTACGGGCTCGCTTTTGCCGAGTGCCGACTCGAGCGCACCGAGCTGTTGCGCTCGTACGACAAACTTCGCAAGCATCCAGGCGAAGGGACCGCGCCGGCAGCGTTGATAGGTCGCAACGGCGTCCTCCATCGACAGTTGAGCCGGTGGGAAAAGACCGGCGTAATCGACGATACCGTCCAACGCGATGCGCACCGATGCGGGGCAGGCCAGAGATTCGGGCATGGCGCGCTCCTTTCGACAGGGCCGCCTGGTACGCTTCGCAAAGCCCAAGAGCGATGAGCAGCGCGCCACAGACCCAAGACCACCCACTGGCGCTGATCGACTGGGACCACGTCGAGTTCTACGTCGGCAACGCAAAGCAGGCGGCACACTTCTACATGTCCGCATTTGGGTTCGAACAGGTTGCCTATGCCGGACCCGAGACCGGTGTCAAAGACCGCGTCAGTTACGTGCTCGTGCAGAACGATTTGCGATTCGTTCTCACCGCGAGTCTGCGCCCGAACGGAGAGATTGCCGATCACGTTCGACTTCACGGCGACGGCGTACGCGACGTCGCAATCCTCGTCGGCGACGCGCACTCGGCGTGGAAAGCGGCGTGCGAGGGCGGTGCAGAGTCGGTCCTCGAGCCGACGGAATGTCGCGACGCTTCCGGAACCTTGACGCGCGCGGCGATCAAGACCTACGGCGATACGATTCATTCCTTCGTACAGCGCAACGAGTATAAAGGAATCTTTGCTCCCGGCTTCGTCGAGCACCGCGCCTCACTTCCGACGTGCAAGCCCGGTCTAACGGCGATCGACCACTGCGTCGGCAACGTTGGCTGGGGCGAGATGGATACGTGGGGTTCGTTCTACGAACGAGTCTTTGGTTTCTCACAGCTCGTCTCATTCGACGATCAAGATATCTCGACAGAGTACACGGCATTGCGTTCGAAGGTCATGACGGACCCACGCCACCGCGTAAAGTTTCCCATCAACGAACCCGCGCAAGGCAAAAAGAAATCCCAGATCGAGGAATATCTCGATTTCTACCACGGATCGGGCGTACAGCACATCGCGATCCGCACCGACGACATAGCGGAGACAATTCGCGCGCTCTCGGCAAACGGTGTGGAGTTTCTCGACACGCCGGAGAGTTACTACGATATGTTGACCGAGCGCGTCGGCCATATTGACGAAGCAATCGAAACACTGCGCGAGCTGCGCATCCTCGTCGATCGCGACGACCGCGGATACATGCTGCAAATCTTTACCAAGCCGCTCCAGGATCGCCCGACGCTCTTCTTTGAAATCATCCAGCGCAAGGGTAGCCTCTCTTTTGGTAAAGGAAACTTCAAGGCGCTCTTCGTTTCGATAGAACGCGAACAGGAGAAACGCGGCACCCTATGACGGCAACCTTACCTCGAGCCACTCGCAACGGCGCTCTGTCGCGACAACGCGTGCACGTCGACGCCGTCATGCTCGAAGCGCGGGCCGCCGAGCTTGCGAAGCGCTCGATCAAGACGTCCGCGAAGGTCGCAGGAATCGACATCGCGATCCGCTGCACCGACCTTACGACGCTTGAAGGGAAGGATTCTGAAGGACGCGTTCGCTCACTCTGCGCGAAGGCCGTCGTTCCGCGTCCGGGCTGGAGCGACGTCCCGAGCGTCGCGGCCGTCTGCGTCTATCCGAATCTCGTCGCCGTGGCAAAATCCGCGCTCGCCGGAACCGGCGTGAAGGTTGCCTCCGTCGCGACCTCATTTCCGAGTGGGCTCGTCGACCTCGACGTCAAGCTTGCCGACACAGCCCAGGCAATTGCCGCGGGAGCCGACGAGATCGACATGGTGATCGACCGCGGCGCATTCCTGGCAGGTCACGAGGACCTCGTCTTCGACGAAATCTCGGCCATTAAAAACCTCTGCGGCGACGTTCATTTGAAAGTGATTCTCGAGACGGGAGAGCTGGGGAGCTACGAGGCGATGCGCCATGCGAGCGATCTCGCTCTCGAAGCGGGCGCAGACTTCATCAAGTCGTCGACCGGCAAGGTCGGAACAAACGCGACGTATCCGACCGCACTCGTTATGTGCGAAGCACTGCGTGACTTCTACCGGCGCACCGGCGAGAAACGCGGTCTCAAGCTCGCTGGCGGCATTCGAACGACGAAGCAGGCACTTACGTATCTCGTCATCGTGAACGAGACGCTTGGCGAATCATGGCTGCGACCAGAGCTCTTCCGGCTCGGAGCGAGCTCGCTTCTCGACGATCTCTTGATGCAACTCGAAAAAGAACGCACCGGGCATTACGCCGGAGCGGACTACATCCCCAAGGACTGACGCAACATGGCAACCGCATTCGCATACGCCCCCGCTCCAGAGCGCGTTCGGCCACATCTTCGCGAGCGCTACGGTCTCTTCATCGACGGCAAGTGGGTCTCGCCAAAGAGCGAGCGCTACATGGAGACGATCAATCCGGCGGACGAGACGAAGATTGCGGAGGTAGCGTACGGCGATGCGGAAGACGTTGACCGCGCCGTTCGCGCAGCACGCAAGGGCTTCGAGCGTTGGAGTAAGCTAACTGCGGCAGATCGCGCGAAGTACATTTACCGTATCGCGCGCGCCATCACCGAACGTTCGCGCGAGCTCGCCGTTCTCGAGTCGCTCGACGGCGGCAAGCCGATCCGGGAGTCACGCGACTTCGACATCCCCACGTCGGCCGCGCACTTCTTCTATTACGCCGGCTGGGCGGACAAGCTCGAGTGGGCGGTGCGCGCGGGCCACGTTGCCAAGCCGATCGGCGTCTGCGGGCAGATCGTTCCGTGGAACTTCCCTCTGCTCATGGCGGCATGGAAGCTTGCGCCTGCGCTCGCATGCGGAAACACCGTCGTGCTCAAGCCGGCTGAGACGACGCCGCTAACGGCGCTCGCGCTCGCGCAGATCATTGCGGAGGCCGATATTCCGCCGGGAGTCGTCAACGTCGTCACCGGTGACGGATCCACTGGCGCTGCACTCGTCGATCACGACGGCGTCGACAAAATCGCGTTCACGGGGTCGACCGACGTCGGCAAGATTATCCAGCGACGGATCGCGGGAACAGGCAAGCGCCTCACGCTCGAGCTCGGCGGCAAAGCCGCCAACGTCGTCTTCGAAGACGCGCCGCTCGATCAAGCTATCGAAGGCATCGTGCAAGGCATCTACTTCAACCAGGGTCACGTCTGCTGTGCTGGTTCGCGCCTCCTCGTCGAGGAGAGCGTGCACGACGACATCGTTGCGCGCCTGACCGATCGCATCCAAACGCTTCGTCTTGGCGACCCGCTCGACAAGAATACGGACATCGGTGCGATCAACTCGCTCCCTCAGCTCGAAAAAATCCGCGAGCTCGTCAGTAGCGGCATCGAGCAGGGCGCAACGTTCGTGCAAGCCGAGTGCGAACTGCCGAAACGCGGCTACTTCTTCCCCGCCTCGTTCTTCACGAACGTTCAAACCTCGCATCGCATCGCGCGCGAGGAGATTTTCGGACCCGTGCTTGCCATCATCACCTTTCGCACGCCCGACGAGGCAATCGAGAAGGCGAACAACACGCCGTACGGACTCTCGGCGGGCGTCTGGACCGCAGAAGGAAGCAAGAACATGTGGATCGCGCAACACCTGCGCGCCGGAGTCGTCTGGTGCAACACGTTTAACAAGTTCGATCCTAGCTCTCCGTTCGGAGGATACAAGGAATCCGGCTTCGGCCGCGAGGGCGGCGTCCACGGGCTACATGAGTATCTCGCGCTGGCATAGGGCGCTCGCCGCGCTTCTCGTTGCGGCGAGCCTTTCGGCCTGTTCCCAAACGAACGGAGGCGGAGGCGGCTCGTCGAGTTCGGCAAACGACCGAGATCTCAGGATTATCGTTCCCATCGACCTGACGACTCTCAACCCGATTCTCGCTCAAAATCAAATTGAGGCGTCTGTCGATGGGCTTATCTTCTCCAAGCTCGTGTCGCTCGACGCGCACGGCAACGAAATCCCAGACCTGGCAGCCGTCGTTCCAACGCCGGAGAACGGAGGCGTCAGCAAAAACGGCCTGACGATCACGTATCATCTCCGGCACAACGTGAAATGGCACGACGGCGCGCCCTTCACGAGCCGCGACGTCAAGTTCACCTGGCAGGCGATCATGAATCCGCGCAACAACGTCGTATCACGCGTCGGGTTCAACGAAGTGGCTTCCGTAGATACGCCCGATCCGTATACGGTCGTCGTACACCTCAAGCGAGTCTATCCTCCGGAAATCGACTTTTTCTTCGGTGAGAGCGATTCGCCGGTCGGCGTCCTTCCCGCGCACTTGCTCGCGCAGTACTCGAGTCTCAACGAGGTGCCGTTCGACGCCGACCCGGTCGGAACGGGTCCCTATCGCTTCGCGCGCTGGGAACGCGGAGATCGCATCGTGCTCGACGCGAATAGGCAGTACTTCCTCGGCGCACCGCACATCGCGCGCCTAACGATTCTCATTGTGCCGGATCAGAACACGTCGACGACGCTTTTGCAAAGCAACGGCGCGGACGTGCAGTTCGAGGTGACAAGTGCTGGATACCACGCGCTCGTGCAAAATCCGCAGCTCGTGGGCGAGATTCCAAACGGGCCCGCATACGAGGCGCTTATCTTCAATACGTCGCGGCCGCCGCTCAACGACGTGAACGTGCGCCGTGCGCTCGTTTATGCAGTCGACGCGCGCGCGATCATGCGCGATACGGAGTACAACACCGTCAAGCCGGCAGTCGCAGACCTTACGCCCTTCTCTTGGGCCTTCGACCCCGCACTGCACGCGACGCCGTACGATCCCGCGAAGGCGGCGGCGCTGCTTGACGCGGACGGTTGGCGAGTCGGGGCCGGAGGCATGCGAGAGAAGAATGGCCGAGAGCTCTCGCTCCAACTCGTCTACGGACAGGGTAGTCAATCGGCGGAGGACACGGTCGAAGAGGTCCAGCAGATGCTGCGCAAAGTCGGCGTCTCCGTGCAGCTCAAGAGCTACTCGTACGTAAATCTCTACGAGTCCGCCGAGGCTGGCGGGATTCTCTACTCCGGCAAGTTCGACATGACGCTCTATGCGTGGATTTCCGGCGCGGATCCGGACAACTCGTCGCAGTGGACGTGTGCCGCAATACCGCCGGCTGGCAATAACGTCTCGCACTACTGCTCGCCCGCAATGGACGCCGCGCAACGCTTGGCGCTCTCTACGTTTGACCGAACGGTTCGCAAGCGCGCCTACGCACGCGTCGAGTCGTTACTGCTCGAGGATGCGCCGGCCGCGTTCCTCTTCGACGCGCCGATGCGATACATTTACAGACCGCAACTCAAGAACTTCATTCCCAATGGCATCAGCGAAGGATGGAACGCTCAGGAATGGCAGCTGTAGCAACGAAGACCCCGGTGACGGTCGCTTACGGCGACGGAATCGGTCCAGAAATCATGGACGCGACGCTCCGGATCCTCACTGAGGCCGGGGCGTTACTCGACATCGAGCGCATCGAGATCGGTGAGTCGATTTACAACCGAGGGCTGCAAAGCGGCATCGAACCGCAGTCGTGGGAATCATTGCGCCGAACGAGAGTCTTTCTCAAAGCGCCAATCACGACACCGCAAGGCGGCGGCTTCAAGAGTCTCAACGTCACGGTGCGAAAGACACTCGGCATGTACGCCAACGTCCGCCCATGCGCATCGCTGCATCCGTACGTTGCGACGAAGAACCCGAACATGGACCTCATCATCGTCCGTGAGAACGAAGAGGACGTTTACGGCGGCATCGAGCACCGCCAGACGCAGGACGTCGTGCAGTGCCTCAAGCTCATCTCGCGCCCCGGCAGCGAGCGCGTCGTTCGATACGCCTTCGAGTACGCGCGCGCACACGCACGCAAGAAAGTGACGTGCTTCACGAAAGACA
>JASHPC010000063.1 GCA_030038335.1 Vulcanimicrobiota bacterium | reverse complement strand
CGCCGGCGATGACGATGACGCGAACCTCCGCATTGCTGGCGAGCGCGCACAGATGCGCGGTCATTTCGCGCATCATCCCAAGCGAAAGCGCATTGCGCCGCTCCGGACGGTGCATGGTGAGCACGGCGATGCTGCCTATGTGCTCGACGGAAGTAGAGACTGTGTCTTTCGTATTCATCGAAACCTACTTGGGCGATGACGGGCTCGAACCGCCGACTTCCTCCTTGTAAGGGAGGCGCTCTCCCAGCTGAGCTAATCGCCCTTATCGATGCATGGCTTCGTCGCCTTGGGCCTCAAGTACCCTCCGCCGTCAGTCATGCGTTACCATCCAATCGGTCCAGGCCTTGAAGACGTCGAAGTGCTGAATCGGATCCGGCGGGAAATGCCCGTAGGCTGGAATCGCGTCGAACTCTACCGTAACGCCGTCTTCGCGCAACGCGTGATAGAACTCGTATGCCTGCACCGTAGGCACGCGAAAGTCAGACGTATCCGAAAGAATGAGCGTCGCAGCCTTCACTCTGTTCGCATACGTGATCGGTGAATGCGAGCGATAGAGCGCCATTCCGTTGCCACGCCACGGTGACGCGCCACCCATCAGAGCAGGGAGATAATCGAAGCTGTCTTCGTCATCGTACTCCTCGACGAAGTCGTCGACGCCGGCGCCGGTGACGGCGGCCTTCCATAGATCGTAGTTGCCGATGAGCCACGACGTCATGAGGCCGCCGGCGGACCATCCGGAGACGCCGATGCGCGACGCGTCGACGGAGCCCTGCGCCTCTAGCGCGCGCACGCCGGCGACGACGTCATCTCCGGCGCCGACGTCCAAATCGCCTCTCGTCGCTTTCGCATAGGCGAACCCGAGGTTGTCGCTGCCTCGATAGTTCGGCTGAAAGACGACGTAGCCGTGCGCGGCAATCATCTGTATGAGCGAATCAAAGTCCACAGTCGATCCGTTGCCGGTTGGTCCTCCGTGAATCACGAGAACGAGCGGATACTTTCTGCCGCGTTCGTATCCGGGCGGATACGTGACGATGCCGTCTTCTTCGAACCCGCCATTACGCCAGCGCAACTCGGTCGTCGATCCGAGATTCTTCGACGCAAGGAACGCGTTGAGCCCGGTCAATCTCCGCGGTTCACTCGAATCCCGCGCTAGGTAATACACTTCCGAAGGATCCGTGGGTGTCGCCCCTGCGAACGCGAGCGCGCCGTCACGAGCGGCGCTCGCGTCGATTGCGTCGACGTTCCCTAGCGCAATCGGACGCGCGTCGCCCGATGACGAAACGCGCCACAGACCCATCCTCGGACCCTCGAACGCTCCCAAAACGAGACTGCCGTCGTCCGTCCACGCGATCGACGACCAGTCGCGGTCGACACCGGAAGCGACGACATGCGACGATGCGCCGTCGCGCAGCGTCACCTGCCCGAAGAACGCCCACAATCCATTCTTTGCAGTGACGTACGCAAGCGCCGAACCATGCGGGGCAAACTGAGGATTCGAGCCGTACGCGTCTGGAGCGATCTCCGTCACGCGCTTCTCGGCAACGTCCAATAACGCGATCCGAGACTCCGCAACGTGACCGCTATACGCATCCGGCAGACGCGTAAACGCGATCGCGCGTCCGTCGGCAGACCACGAAAGGCCGTCGTTGTCCGCGGAGACGCTCCACGTGCCAGATGTGAGCCGCTGCGCGGCGCCGTCCGGCCCACCGTTGCGGATCCGCTGAAGCCAAATGTGCGAGGGTATCGGTGCGGCGGTTGTGAGAAAATCGTTATCGCCAACGCGGAAGATATCGTGGTGTTTTTGAATCGCGGCTTCGTTCGGTGCTTTCTCCGGTGCGGCGTACGCGATTGCGTTGCCGTCGGGGCGCCAGGCATAACTCTCGACGCCCTGCGCAGCGCTCGTCACCTGCTCCGCCTCTCCACCGTCCATTGGAAGCACGAACACCTGTGCCTTCTTATCGACGACGTCGACGAAGGCGAGTTGAGAGCCGTCGGGCGACCAATGCGCATCGGAGACGTGTTCGCGCCCATGCGTCAGCGCGCGAACGCGATTTGTCGCAACGTCGGCGAGGTCGAGCTCGTTGACGTACGCGTTCTGTTTCATGTCGGCGCGAGTAACGATGAAGGCAATGCGCGTGCCGTCAGGTGAGATTTGGACGCCGGATACGCTTACGAGCTTAGGGAGATCGTCGAACCCGAACGTCCCCGTCGCGGGCCAAGCCGGAGACGTCAAAGAGACCATGAGCAAAAGCGCGCACGGCAAGAACGAGCGACAGTTCATGAAAGCTCCTTTCGCGCTTCCCTACCTTGGTGGAAGCGTTGCGATCTTCTTCTCGAGGTAGGCGACCGCGGCGCGGAGTTGCGCGTCACGATCGAGCTCTCCGTACTGCGCGTCGCGATTTTCGTCGATCGAAACATCGGGGTCGATACCGCGCAAGTTGATGTCGTGGTGCCGAGGCGTTAGGTAGTGCGCCGTCGTGATCTTGATCGCGGCTCCATCCGGCAGGGGCGTGAGCGTCTGCATGACGCCCTTCCCGAACGTCTTCGTCCCAATGAGCGTCGCGACGCCGTCGTCTTGTAATGCCGCTGCGGTGATTTCAGAGGCCGACGCAGTTCCCGCATTGACCAGAACCGTGATGGGAAGATCGACCTGAGAGTCGCCGTCGGCATCGTACGTCTGCGTTCGGTCGCCGCGCTGCTCGACCGTCACGATCGCTTGATCGCCGACAAAATGCGAGCTGATATCGAGAGCGGAATCAACGTAGCCACCACCGTCGTTACGCAAGTCGAGGACGAGAGCGCGCGCACCCTGCTCGCGTAAGCGGCGCAGCGCGACGTCAAACTCGTCGGGCGTCGCCCGGCCGAAGGCCGTCACCCAAACCCATCCGATTTGACCGGGCAGCATCTTGAAGATGACGGTCGGCGGTTGCACTTCGGATCGTACGATCGCGACCGTGCGCTGCGGGCTCGAGAGCGATGCCGCGACGGTAACGTTGACGACCGTACCCGGCTTTCCGCGCAAAAGCTCGCCGATGCCGTCGAGCGTCATGCCTTTCGTCGACGTGCCGTTGACGGTAAGAACCAAGTCGCCTTCTTGCAGTCCGGCATGATCCGCCGGTGTTCCCGGCAGCACGTAGACGAGACGAATGTACGACGTAACCGGATCCTGCTCGACCATCACGCCAATTCCCGAGATGCGCTGTGGATCGAGCGCGTCGTTGAACGCGCGATACTGATCCGGCGTCATGAACTCGGTGTAACGGTCGTCGAACGTCGCCGCCATTGCGGAGATCGCCGCATATGCGTAATCGGTCACGTCACCGTGCGCGGCAGCGGCCGCATTCTCGATCGCAGTATCGAGGCTCGCGACTGCGCGAGCGTCGTCGCCATCGTCTGCTATCGCGGGAACCGTGATTCCCACGCTGTGCTTGCGGGCCAAATCCACGAGCGCGGCACGCGCCGCGTCGATGAGTTGCTGCGCCCCGACCTGCTGATACGCCGAGCGCTCCAAGAGACGGAAACTCTCGTCAACGTCTTGCGCCGTCTTGTCGGGAAGCGTCGTCTGCGCCCCGATCGGCTGCGCGACGAGCGTCAAGAGAAGAACGAACGCGGCGCAGCAGAGTCGCCGGAACCGAAGCTGCATGATACTCATAGTTGGCACGCGCGCAGCGCGATTCCTCGACGTTACCTCGCCGCCGCGCGTCGCAACCGGTCCATGATCGCAAGTCCAAGGCCGCTTTCGACAACCGGCTCGGCGTCGATGCGCGACAGCGACCCGGTATCGAGCTCGTGCAAGCATTCGAAGAGCCGCGCTGCGGCTCGGCTCATGTCGCCATCCGGTGCAAGCACGCGAACAGCCGCGTAGCCCTCGACACCGCGCTCGAACGCCAAATAGCCGGCACCGCTTCGCTCCGCGAGCGGAACGCGGTCGCCGTGCGTTATGCGCAACGGCGTCTGCGGCGCATAGTGGTGCTCGAGCCGTCCGGGTGAACGCGGCGCCTCATCGTCGTTGCGAGACGCGCGTTCGACAGGGCCGACGACGGCTTCGATCTCCTCTAATGGAAGCGCTCCGGGACGCAGCAACACCGGATGCGGCAACACCTGAAGGATGGTCGACTCCACCCCGAGCGGCGTTGGACCTGCGTCAAGCACGCAATCGACACGACTTCCGAGCGAGCGCACGACGTGCTCTGCGCGCGTCGGGCTGAGCGATCCAAATGCGTTCGCGCTGGGCGCCGCGACGGGCGCACTTACCTCGCGCAGCAATGCTCGCGCGACGGGATGCGACGGCATGCGCACGCCGACGCTATCGAGACCGGCCGTGACGATGCGCGGAACGTCGTCGGTTCGCTCGAGAACGAGCGTCAACGGACCAGGCCAGAAGTGGTCGATAAGACGGCGCGCGAGCGGAGGAAGCTCTCGAACGACGCGCGCGAGCATGGCGTCGTCGGCGACGTGAACGATGACGGGGTCGAACGACGGGCGTCTCTTGGCCTCAAAGATCCGCGCGACGGCGAGCGCGTCGAACGCGATCGCGCCCAACCCATAGACGGTTTCCGTGGGAAACGCCACGAGACGGCCCTGGCGCAGGAGCGCTGCAGCCTGCCGGATCCCC
>JASHPC010000062.1 GCA_030038335.1 Vulcanimicrobiota bacterium | reverse complement strand
GCGAGAGATTGATGCGCCCTTGGTGATCGATCTCGATGACCTTTACCGTGACCTCGTCGCCGACTTTCACCACGTCATCGACCCGCTCGACACGTGTCGGTGCAAGCTGGCTAATATGGACGAGTCCTTCTTTGCCCGGGGCGATCTGCACGAATGCGCCGATGTTGATGATCCGTGTGACCTTCCCGTTATACGTTTCGCCGACTTTGATCTCTTTTGTGATCGATTCGACGATCGCTTTGGCCTTGTCCCCAGATTCGCCGTCGAGCGACGTGATGAAGACGCTGCCATCGTCCTCGATGTCGATCTTCTCGACGCCGGTATCGGCGATGATCTTGTTGATGACCTTTCCGCCGGGACCGATCACGTCCTTGATCTTGTCCGGATTGATCTTGATGATGATCATACGCGGCGCAAACTTTGAGAGTTCCGCGCGCGGCTGTGGGATCGTCTCGGCGAGTCTGTCGATGATGAAGGAGCGCGATTTTCGCGCCTGCTCCATCGCTTCGCGCATGATCTGAAGCGTCACGCCTTGGACTTTGATGTCCATCTGGATCGCGGTGATGCCCTTTTTGGTTCCCGCGACTTTGAAGTCCATCTCACCGAGCGCGTCCTCGAGCCCTTGAATGTCGGTGAGAACGCGATACTTGTCGCCTTTGAGGATGAGACCCATCGCGATGCCGCCGACGTGAGCGCGAATCGGAACGCCCGCGTCCATGAGCGCGAGCGTCGAAGCGCAGACGGAACCCATGGACGAGGAGCCGTTTGACTCGAGCGTCTCGCTCATGAGACGCAGCGTGTACGGAAACTCGTCTTTCGGCGGAAGCACCGGAACGAGCGCGCGCTCTGCGAGGTGGCCGTGCCCAATTTCGCGCCGGCCCGGCCCGCGCATCGGCCGCGTCTCCCCGACCGAGTAAGGCGGGAAGTTATAGAAGTGCATGTAGCGCTTGTCTTCGAGTGCGACGATGCCGTCGAGGCGCTGCGCGTCGGAGGTCGAGCCAAGCGTCGCTGCGGTGAAGATCTGCGTCTGACCGCGCGTAAACACGCCGGATCCGTGGACGCGAGGAACGTAGTGCACCTTGCACCAGATCGGACGAATTTCGTCGGGTTTGCGACCGTCGGGACGAATCTTCTCGTCGACGACCATCGTGCGAAGCTCGTCCTCTTCCATTGCCTTGACGACCTTGCCGAAGTTCTTCGCTGCGTTGGGGTCTTCGAGGAACGTACGAACGTCGTCGTCCTTCTTGCCGCAGCGCTCGAGCGCTTCTTCGACCGAGATTTCGTCGAAGGCGCGTTCCCGTTCCGTCTTGTCGACGACGCGCATTGCCTTTGCAACGTCTTTCCCGAAGTTCTTGCGCACCCACTTTTCGAAAGCGGGGTCGACTTTTTGCACGGGAAACTCGCGCTTTGCCTTTCCGGCCCGCTTCGCGAGCTCGTCGATTGCGGCGACAATGCGCTTGATCTCGCCATGCGCGAACTCGACTGCACCGAGGAAGTCGTCCTCAGAGATCTCGTTTCCACCGCCCTCGACCATCATCACCGCGTCAGCGGTGCCGGCGATGACGATGTCCATTCCGCCAGTTTCGTACTGCGGCAGCGTCGGATTGCAGACGTACTCGCCGTTTTCGTCTCGTCCGACGCGAACGGCCGCGACGGTCTTATCGAACGGAATGTCGGAAACCGCGAGCGCGGCTCCGGCGGCGCAGACGCCGATGACGTCGGCGTCGAGCTCGGGATCGATCGACAGGACGGTTGCGACGATCTGCACGTCGTTGCGAAATCCGTCGGGGAAGAGAGGACGGATTGGCCGGTCGATCTGCCTCGAGCTGAGCACTGCGTGCTCGGGCGGTCGCCCTTCACGCTTGATATATCCGCCCGGGATTTTTCCGGCGGAGTACATGCGCTCCTCGAAGTCGCACGTGAGTGGGAAGAAGTCGATGCCTTCGCGAGGCTTTTCGGAGGCGGTGACGGCGCAGAGCACGACGTTTTGATCACCATATCGAACCAGCGCGGAGCCGTTTGCTTGCTTCGCGAGCTCACCCGTTTCGATGACCATCGTGCGCCCGCCGACCGTGAGAGTCACGGATTCGGGCACAAATTACTCCTGATTTTCTTCTTAATCTTTTAGTGAACGCAGTAGTTGTTCGTTCTCCCCATAGCGACGGCCTTGCCGGGTGCGCCGGGTGACCCTTATTATTGGTCGTATGGCTAGCGCTATTGGTCGCGGTGCAAGGCGGCGAGGGCGCCGACTCGGACCGGGTTTTGCGCTCTTCGGCACCCGACGCGGTCGGGAGTCCTCGTGCTACTCGAGTTTTTAGGATCTTAGTCGAGTTTTTAGGGTCTTATAGGAAGAGGATGAAGAGCGTCATCGCCGCGATTCTCCTTGCAGCCATGCCGACCGCAAGCGGCATCGCTTCATGGCAAGAGGCACGGCCAGTCGTCGCTGCTCATGCGATGGTCGTTACCGAGCAGCGTCTTGCGACCGACGTCGGCGTATCCGTGCTTCGTCGTGGAGGAAATGCCGTCGATGCGGCGGTTGCGGTCGGATACGCGCTTGCGGTCGTCGATCAGTGCTGCGGCAACATCGGCGGCGGTGGATTCATGCTCGTGCGAATGCACGACCGCCGCGAGCGATTCATCGATTTCCGGGAGGTTGCGCCACTTCGCGCGAGCCGCAACATGTATCTCGACGCGCATGGAAACGTCGTGCCGGCGCGCTCGCGCAAAGGGTGGCTCGCGGTCGGGGTACCAGGAAGCGTGCTCGGACTCGAGACCGCGCGACGCGAGTACGGCACAATGTCACGCCAGACGCTCATGGCTCCTGCGATCGCGCTTGCGAGAACTCAAAAGCAGCCGCAGCTCGCTGCGACGCTCGCGCTCATCGCCCGCGACGGTCCCGATGCCTTCTACCGCGGCCCGATTGCGCGCGCCGTCGTCGTGGCCAGCAACGCAGGCGGCGGTATCTTGTCTATGCGTGACTTCGAACGTTATCGAGTCGTGCAGTCGCAGCCGTTACACTGCAGCCTTTACGGATACGATCTCACGGTCGCGCCCCCTCCGAGCTCCGGTGGCGTGACGCTCTGCGAGATTCTCGGCATTCTGAAACCATATCCCATCGCACGGTGGCCTTGGCACGGCGTGGAAGAGACGCATTATGTTGTCGAAGCCGAACGCCGCGCGTACGCGGATCGCAACACGGTGCTTGGGGACCCCGCTTTCGTATACAATCCGGTAGCGCGGCTGCTGTCGCCCGCGTATCTCGCGCAGCTTCGTGCCTCGATCGCGCCGCAGCGCGCGACGCCTTCGAGCGAGATCCATCCTCGCGTCGGGTCGAGTTGGAATGAAGGCGCCGAGACGACGCATTACTCCGTTGTCGATGCGAACGGAGACGCGGTCGCGGTGACGTACACGCTGAACGCGTACTTCGGTGCGGGCGTCAAGGTCGACGGTTTCTTTCTCAACGACGAGATGGATGATTTCACGTCAAAGCCCGGTACGCCGAATATGTACGGCCTCGTGCAGGGCTCTGCAAACGCGATCGAGCCTGGGAAGCGACCACTCTCCTCCATGGCGCCGACGATTGTCACGCGCAACGGAAAGCTCGTCATGGTAACCGGAAGTCCGGGCGGCGCAAAGATCATCACGATCGTGCTCGAAACGTTGCTCGATGGGCTCGTGTATCACATGAACGTCGCACAGGCCGTCGACGCCCCACGTTTTCACATGCAATGGCTTCCTGACGAGATCGAGTACGAGCAAGGAGCGTTCGACAATGCGACGATGCGCGCGTTGCGCCGCGATGGCTACACGCTTACGCCTGTAGATCCATACGGGGCGGCGGAAGCGATCCTCGTCGGGCACGGGCTTGAAGGTGGCTCCGATTCCCGCAAGCCGATGGGGAAAGCCGCAGGATACTAGCGGCTTAAAGGATGGGATCGCGATGCTGCGTGCGCCAGCGGCGAATCGACTCGTCGCGGAACGCGGTGTCCGCGGAATCCTTTTGCCAGGCCGCCGAGAAGTTTGCGCCGACGCTGCGAGGACGGCGATCCCGAGGCAGATCCGCGAAGCGAACGCGCATTGGAAGCGGCACACCGTCGCCGCAGATAATCGCCTCCTGCGTGGGAAGACTCGGCAGCGCGCGAAGCATGCCGCGCGGC
>JASHPC010000061.1 GCA_030038335.1 Vulcanimicrobiota bacterium | reverse complement strand
GCTTGCCGCGAAGATCGAGTATCTGCCGGTATACGTCTGAGTCTCGGTCGTCATCGCCCAGTAGCGCGGCAGCACGCGCCCGCGGATGCCCCGGACCGTTCCCGCCGTCGCGTGCTCGGGAAAAACCGTCGGCGTGTACGTGTACGACGTGATGTTGTCGTTCGCGTCGTACGTGAACGTTCCGTCCCCGTGTCCGTACGAGCGATTGACGGCGGTGAAAGCGATGATTCCGTGTGCGAGGACGCGGTCACGGTAGTCGCGCTCGTACTGCGGTTTCCAGGGTGCCTCGAAGACGTCTCCGGACTTCGGGTTCTCGTATGCGTGAACGACGCTCGCTATCTCACTGGCGCTCGCCGACCTATTTCCGATCGTGTAGCGCAGCATGCGTACTTTGACGAGCACGCCGTTGCGATAGATTCCGTCGAACGTGAAGTCTTGATGTTGACCGCTCGGTCCGGCATGCACGTCGAAGACGCGGTGATACTGAAACGAGACGGTGCCAAGTGTCGCACGGTGGTACGTGCTCGCGATGCGCGCGACGATCGGTGGAACGCTAGCTGTCATCATCCTCGGTGCGTTCCCAAAATAGAAGGGCCCGCGCGTGCGAGCCCTTCCCTGGAGCCGAACCTCTTAGTAGGGGCAGTAGTATCCCGTGTCGGGATCATAGTACGGCACCCACTCGTAGCCATCCCAGTACTGGCAGACGTCCGGCGTCGCTTCGTAGACGAAGACGTCGATGCCGTTGAACGGGAACCAGAAGCCGTAGTGGCCGCCCCACCAGAGCCACGCTGCGCCGCCCCAGTAGTCGTGCCAGTAACCGCTGTACCAGCGGCCGCTCGGACCGCTGACCCAACCGCCACGGAACGCAGCCGGGTGCGTCGCGTAAAATGCGTTGACGTTGCCGCGTCCGTAGTATGCGGCACCGCCGCGATAGTACTGCGTCGTTCCGCGATACGCCGGCGCTCCGCCACGATAATACTGCGCGCCGCCACGGTACTGGTCGTCGCCGCGATACTGATATTGACCGCCTCCGCGATACGACGCCGCGGGTGCGCCGCGGTAACCGTACGAGGGGGCGCTGCGATAGCCGCCCGAGGGTGCCCCTCGGTAACCACCCGAGGGAGCGCTGCGATATCCGCCTCCCGAGTAGCCGCGGCCTCCGCCGCCGCGGTAACCTGAGGAAGCGTGGCTGCCGCCGCCATGCGAGTTCGCCGCAGCAGGAACTGCAGTAAGGAGCAGGCTTGCGGCAAATGCAACGCCGAGCGTCTTCATCAGGAGAGTTTGTGCGCGATGTTTGTCCATCGAATGCCTTTCTTAGGAGCCGGGTCTCCTTCGTTAAACGGGATGGCGGATAGAAAAGTTCACCAGGTGCCGGGAAAGACCCGCCCGTGACGATCGAGACGGTTGAGTCGCACACTCAGGGAATGCCCACCCGCGTCGTCGTCGGCGGCGTCGAGCCGATACCGGGATCATCGATGTTCGAGCGGCGCGAGTACGCGCGTGTGCACCTCGACGACCTTCGTCGCTTCCTCATGTACGAACCGCGCGGACATCACGCGATGTCCGGCGCCATTCTCATGCCGCCGTCCGATCCCCGCGCCGACCTCGGCGTGCTTTTCATCGAGGTGACGGGCTTTCTCCCGATGTGCGGACATGGAACGATTGGAGTCTGCACCGTCGCAGTCGAGCGGCGGCTCGTGACCGTCACCGAACCGGAGACGACGATTCTGCTCGACACGCCGGCGGGTCTCGTTCGTGCGCGCGTTGCCGTGCACGACGGCCGCGCGAAAAGCGTGACGTTGACGAACGTCCCTTCCTTTCTTGCAATGCGCGACGCGCGCGTCGACGTCCCCGGACTCGGAGCACTGTCGTTCGATCTCGCGTACGGCGGCAACTTCTACGCGATCGTCCGTGCGGAAGACGCCGGTCTCACGCTTGCAATGGAAGAAGCGAACGAGGTCGTAGCGCGCGGCATGCGCATCATGGAAGCCGTCTCGGAACAACACGCGTTCGCGCATCCTCAGGAGCACCGCATCGCCGAGTTGCGTCACGTTCTCTTTACGGCACCACCGGAGCGACCGCACAACGACGCGAGAGGCGCCATCGTTCTCTATCCCGGCCAGCTCGATCGCTCACCGTGCGGAACCGGCACGAGCGCGCGCATGGCTCAGCGCTACGCGCGCGGCGAACAACGCCTTGGCGTCGAGTTCGCGCACGAGAGCTTCCTCGGAACGACGTTCTACGGCTCGCTCGTCGAAGAAATCGAGCTTTCGCCAGGCATTCGCGCGGTGATTCCGACCATTCGCGGAAGCGCATGGATCACGGGAGAGGCGCGCTACCTCCTAGCGCCCGACGATCCGTTTCCGCACGGATTTTTGTTCCCAACGGCGTAAGAACCGCTCATGCCCCATTTTGCCGGTGTCTACGTCGCGGTCATCACGCCGTTCGACGCGGTGGATCGCGTCGACGAGCGACGTCTTCGCGAGCACGTCTCCTGGCTTCTCGACTGCGGCGTGCATGGCATCGTGCCGACCGGGTCGTGCGGAGAGTATGCCGCTTTGAGCGAGGGGGAGCGCGCGTTCGTCGTCGAGACGATCGCCGACGAGTGCAAGGGCCGGGCCCCGGTCGTCGTCGGAACCGGTGCATCATCGACGCGCGCTGCCGTACGATGGGCCGAGCACGCCCGCGGCTGCGGCGCTGCCGGAATCATGGCGCTCCCGCCGACGGCGTACCGGCCGAGCCGTCGAGAGGTGCGCGCTTGGTATGAAGCGCTCGACGACGTCGGCCTTCCGATGATTGCGTACAACAATCCGTTCGACACGACGGTCGACCTGACGCCGGATCTCCTCGAAGAGCTGCAAATGCTCGAGCGTCTCGTCGCCGTGAAAGAGTACTCCGGCGACGTGCGGCGGATTCCGTTGATATTGGAGACGACTCGGCTCGAAGTCGTCGTCGGTTGCGACGATCTCTTGCTCGAAGGGATGCTCGCCGGCGCGACCGGTTGGATCGCCGGACTCACGAACGTCGTCGCGCGCGAGAGCATGGAGCTCTACGACCTCATCTGCGCGGGAGAGGTCGAACGCGCTTCTGCACTCTACCGCCGTCTTCTTCCGCTCTTCCGATACGATTCGCGTCCGACGTTCGTTCAGGCGATCAAGTATGCGTTCGAGCTCAACGGCAATCCCGTTGGCGCAACGCGGCCGCCGCGGCTTCCGCTTCCCGAGACCGATCGCGCGACGATCGCCGAAGCGCTCGGGCAGTTAGCGTCAGTTGCCCACAGCTGACGTCGCCGTCGTCGGCGGCGGCATCATCGGAACGACTGCCGCCCTCGAGCTGCAGCGCCGCGGACGTGCCGTGACGATCGTCGAGCCCAACGAAGTCGGAGCCGGTACCGCAGCCGGCAGCGCCGGTTATCTCGCGTACGACGACATCTTTCCGATTCCGTCGCCGGCAACGGTCGCCGGTCTTCCGCGCATGCTTCTCGACCGGCGCGGGCCGCTCGTCGTGCAACCGGCGTATCTTCCGCGTCTCGCCGGATGGGGAACGCGCTTTCTCTTCGCTGCGCGTCCGTCCGTCGTGCGCGCGGCAATCGCAGCGCTCGCGCCGATCAACCGGCTCGCGCGCGAGGCGCACGAAGATCTTGCGAAGCGCGCGAACGCGCAACGCTATCTCGTCCGCGAAAGTGTTTACCACGTATGCCGCACGCCAAAGACGCTCGAAGAGACGGCACATCTCATTCCCCAGCTCCGGGCTGAAGGATTCGAAGCGAGCGTGGTCGATCGCGACGCGCTTCGCCGCGACGAACCGATCCTGTGCGACGACGTTGCCGGCGCGATCGCGTTTCCGGGATCGGACCGCTGCACGAATCCTGGCGCGTATGGCGCTACGCTCGCCGCATTGTTCCGCAGCCAAGGCGGAGGCGTCGTGCGCGACCGCGTTCGCGCCATCGACTCCTTCGGCGGCGGCTGGATCGTTCGCGCTGGAGCCGAAGAGGTTCGCGCGCCACGCATCGTCGTCGCGGCTGGCGCATGGTCGGGCACGCTTCTTGCGCCGCTTGGGTATCACGTGCCGCTCGAAAGCGCGCGCGGCTATCATCTGATGCTCGCTCATCCGGGCGTATCGCCATCGCGAACGTTGCTCTTCGAAGAGGATCACTTCTGCGCGACGCCCATGGAAGAGGGGCTGCGTCTCGCCGGAACCGTCGAGTTCGCGGGCCTTTCGGCGCCGCCGAACTACTACCGCTCAGATATTCTCTACGACATTGCGCACGCGTATATTCCTGCGCTCCAGCGCGACGGCGCATCGCGTTGGATGGGTAACCGCCCGTCGCTGCCGGACTCGCTGCCTGTCATCGGCGAGCTTCCGTCGCACTCCGGCATCGTTGCTGCGTTCGGACACGAACGCCGCGGTCTCATGCAGTCCGCGATTACCGCGCGCTGCGTCGCCGATCTCGTCGAGCACAAAGAACCGCCCATCGACCTCGTTCCATTTCGAATCGAGCGCTTCTGATGGAACCGATGGGGCAGAGCTGGCCACAGTTCGGAGAGCTGGCGCTTGCGTTCGTGCTCTCCGCGCTCATTGGGTTGGAACGCGAATATCGCCACAAGAGCGCCGGTCTGCGAACGTACACGATCGTCGGTTTCGCGGCCGCGCTTCTCATGCTCATCTCGAAATTCGGGTTCACCGACATCTTGCGCCCGGGTTACATCGTCGTCGACCCGTCGCGCGTCGCCGCGCAGATCGTCACCGGAATTGGTTTTATCGGCGGCGGACTCATCTTCGTCCGTGCCGCAACCGTTCAAGGATTGACGACCGCCGCAGTCGTGTGGCTGACGGCAGCGGTCGGCATGGCCTGCGGCGCAGGGCTGCCGTATCTCGCAATCTTCGTTACGGCCGGCCACTTTGCCGTCGTGCTCGCCTTTCCGCACGTCTTCGGCCGCATGAGCCGCAATGCTCCCTCTGAAATCACCGTCGAAGTAACGTACGAAGACGGCCGCGACGTGCTTCGCCAAGCGCTGCTGCAGGTCGTGCAGAACGCATTCACGGTTGTTGCGATGCACTCCGAACGCGACGTCGATCAGCACCGCGGACTCTCGCGCGTGCG
>JASHPC010000060.1 GCA_030038335.1 Vulcanimicrobiota bacterium | reverse complement strand
AATCTGCCGCGAGCGTCGCATTCCGCTCTTCACGTTCATGAACAAGCTCGATCGTCCAAGCCGCGATCCTCTCGAGCTCCTCGACGAGCTGGAGCACGTGCTCGGAATCGGCGCCTATCCGATGAACTGGCCGCTTGGAAGCGGCGATCAGTTTCGCGGCGTTTACGACCGCACGACGCGCCGGCTCCATCTTTTCGAGCGCAGCGCGCATGGTGCGACGCGCGCAGCGGTCGAAGTCGCGGACGCACGCGATGATCGCATACGCGCGCTCGTCGACGACGCAACCTTCGTGCAGTTCAGCGACGGCATCGAACTCTTGGAAGGCGCCGGTGCGGGATTCGATGCCGAGGCGATGCTGCGAGGCGAAGTGACGCCGGTCTTTTTCGGGAGTGCCGTGACGAACTTCGGCGTGCAACTCTTTCTGGACGACTTCGTGCGCATGGCTCCTCCGCCCGGACCGCAGCGTTTGCGCGACGGTCGAGCGCTCGCGCCCGACGAGCCGGGCTTCAGCGGATTCGTCTTCAAGATTCAAGCGAACATGGATCCGCGTCATCGCGATCGCGTCGCGTTCGTTCGCGTGTGCTCCGGTCGATTCGAGCGCGATCTCGTCGTCCGGAACGTGCGCAGCGGAGAGAGCGTTCGGCTTTCGCGCGCGATGCGGCTTTTCGCCGACGCGCGCGAGTCGCTCGAGGACGCGTACGCCGGGGACGTCGTCGGGCTGGCGAATCCGGGCGTCTTCGCGATCGGCGACACGCTTGCCGAAGACGTTGGCATCGAGTTTCCCCCCATTCCCGCCTTCTCTCCCGAGCACTTCGCATCGATTCGAGCAACCGACACCGCGACGTACAAGGCCTTCGCAAAGGGCATCGCGCAACTGCGCGAGGAGGGGGCGGTGCAAGTGTTCGAGCCGCTTCAGTCGGCGGGATACGAGCCAATTTTGGGCGTCGTCGGCGAGTTGCAGATCGACGTCGCGCGGTATCGGCTGGAATCGGAGTACGGCGTCAAGACCGCCGTCACCGTGCAGCCGTACACGTTGGCAATGCGCGTTAGCGGTCCGCACGGCGCGATTGAAAGCGCGCACGTGCCGTCGAATGCGCGGCTCGTGCGCGATCGTGACGGTGGAATCGTTGCGCTCTTCGAAAACGAGTGGAGCGTGAAGCTCGCGCGGGAGTGGAATCCTCCGTTGGCCTTCTCGCCGTTCTCTGCCGACGGCGTCGTGCCAGCGTGATCGGCGTCGACGACGTTCGAGCGGCCGCTGCGCGTCTCGCGGGCATCGCGCATCGCACGCCCGTCGTCACCTCGCGCACGCTCGACGAGCGCGCCGGCGCGACGGTTTTTCTCAAATGCGAGAACATGCAGCGCATGGGCGCCTTCAAGTTTCGTGGTGCGTACAACCGCATTGCCCAGATGACGCAGGAGGAGCGCGAACGCGGCATCGTCGCCTTCTCGAGCGGGAACCACGCGCAAGGCGTCGCGCTCGCCGCGAAGCTGCTGGGCGCGAGGGCAACGATCGTCATGCCGAGCGACGCGCCTGCATCAAAGCTCGCAGCGACGCGCGGGTACGGAGCGGAGGTCGTGGAGTACGAGCGCGCGCGTTCCCATCGCGAAGAGATCGCGCAATCGTTGTGCGACGAACGCGGCGCGACGCTCGTGCCGCCCTTCGACGACGAGCGGATCATCGCGGGCGCGGGCACCGCGGCGTTGGAGCTGCTAGATGAGGCCGGAAATCTCGACGCAATCGTGACGCCGGTCGGCGGCGGAGGACTTCTCTCCGGTACTGCGGTCGCAGTGCACGGAGTCGACGAGCACATCGCGATCTACGGAGTTGAGCCCGAGACGGGCGACGACGTGCGTCAGTCGCTCGAGCGCGGCCAGGTCGTGCGCATTCCCGTACCGCAAACGATCGCCGACGGTCTCCAAACGCAGGCGCCGAGTCCGCTAACGTTCGACATTATGCGCGCGCACGGCGTACGCGTCGTCGTCGTCTCGGACAACGACTTGCGCGCGGCGATGCGCTTTGCGTTCGAACGGCTGAAACTCGTCGTCGAGCCGAGCGGCGCGGCGGGATTCGCCGCCTTGCTCTCAGGCGCGCTGAATCTCGCCGGGAAACGCGTCGGCGTTGTCATCAGCGGTGGAAACGTCGACGCCGAGCGTTATGCGGCGCTTATCGCTATTACCTAATATTGCCACACGAGACGTAGCGCGCATGATTGTTCGGGTCGTGCACGTTGATTGCGTACTGTCCACTCACTAGGCTCCCAAGCCGCACGTTTCGAATCGTCGTCATGGTCGTTCCCTCGGCGGCGTTCGTCAGCGGATACTTCGGTGTCGGCGAAAGCTTGGAGCACGTGCCGGGATGGATGTGCGCCGGCTCGACGACGCCATGCGCGATGCCGCGCATGGCGAGCGTGACGACGACGTTGTTCCCACGCTGCGTAAGCGTCGCGGTGCCGCTCTGTCCGCTATGGTTCTGTGCGGTGAGGTGCACTGTCGTTGCGGAGACGGCGTGCATGTTCTGCATTGCCGACGAGCCGGCAAACGCGATACCGGTCGCAAGGGTAAGCGCTGCCGCTACGGCCGCGCCGGTTGAGAAGAGCCGAGTCATGTGGAAGTCCTCCTCGTATTCGTATGAGAGCGTGTAAGGTTCATGGTGACGCGAGAGCGCGTTGCGCCTGCGCGCGAAGTGTTGCGTATGCAGCGCGTGCCTGCGCCGTGACCGGCGTATCGCTGCCGTCTACCGTGTCGAGCAGTGCTTCGAGCCCGAAGCCAGTACGCCGCGCGGAGCGATGGCCCTGAAGGCGGTCGAGCAGCACGCAGATGCCGTGCGCGATCGCATACTGCTCTTGCAGTTGCGCAAGCGTCATGCGTACGCGCGGGTCCATGCGTATGACGAGGTGGCGCGTGCTGGTATGTCCGCCGCCGTCGATGCGAACGGTGTACGTTCCCGGAGGCACGAACGCGCCTTGGGGAACGCGTGGCGTCGCTTCGTACACGGCAGAGATCGGAAGATCGTAATCGTCGACGCGTGGTGGCGCTTCGTGCAGATCCCAGACGAATCGATGCATTCCGGCCGTAGCCGGTGGGCGCACGAACGGCGCCTCCCAATACGATGGCTTGTCGAGCGCTATGGGCGCTGGCGGCGCGGCGTCGCTCGAGTAGCGGCGAACGAGCATTCCGCGCGCGTCGTAGATCGAGAGCGTGACGCGCTGCACCGGCGACGAGAGATAGTAATCGAGGATTGCGCCGTTTGGCGGATTCTGTCCGTGGGGTTCCTCGGGTGGAAGCGGCGTGTCGGTATTTGTGTCACGCCGTACGCGATACGCTACCGCTGGCGAGAAGAGATGTACGGCTCCAAGGGCGCTCGACGACGCGATCTCGCGCAACGGCTCGACGTCGTCGAGAATCCAAAAGCCGCGTCCGTGCGTCGCGACGACGAGATCGTCGCCGTGCACGATGATGTCGCGTACGGAGCTGTGCGGCAGGTTCAATTGCAGTGAGTGCCAGTGTGCGCCGTCGTCGAGCGAATACGCGACGCCGTTCTCCGTTGCAGCGTAGAGCAACCCACGCCGAATCGGATCCTCACGCACGGCGTTGACCGGTTCGTTCGGAAGGCCGTTCACGATGAGGCTCCAGTGCGCACCGCCGTCGTGCGTTCTGTAGACGTACGGGTGCAGGTCGTCGAGACGGAAGCGGTTCACGGCGACGTATGCGGTCCTATCGTCGAAATGCGACGCGTCGATCTGTGAAATCTTACTCCACGCGGTCAGCCCGGAGGGCGTCACGTTGTGCCAGTGCGCACCACCGTCGCGCGTGATCCAAACGAGCCCGTCGTCCGTACCGGCCCAAATCGTACCTTCGTGCAC
>JASHPC010000059.1 GCA_030038335.1 Vulcanimicrobiota bacterium | reverse complement strand
ACGGAGTTGTCGGGGCTCGTCACGGGAGCGTGGCCAAGGATAGCCGGATTACTCGTGCGCTTGCGCGCAGCGGAGATCTGTCCCAGACGCGCCTCGATCGCTTTGGCCAGCGAGTACTGCGCGCGCAGGTCCACGTTCGTTGCTGAGATGCGCGGATCGCGCAGCACGGTTACGCTTTGCCGGTACGTGATTCCGTCGTGCGTTAAGCTCACCACGTAGCGTCCGGGCGGAGCAAGTGGTCCGCGATCGCTTCCCGTATGGAAGTTCCAAAGGAAGCGGTGCGCGCCGAGCGCGCTCGACGGCACGGGTGGCACCGGCGCCCACATCGGCATGAAATCCATATCCAGAGGATTGCCTGGCTTCGACGGCTGCGCGCTCGACCAGCTGCGCAGCACGTGACCGGAGGCGTCTCCAATGCTCAGCATAACAGTGCCGGGCGTGCGCACGACGTAGTCGACGTTCACGCCGTCAGGCGCGTCTTCTGCAAGCGGCTCGTCCGGCGGAAGCGGCGTCCCTTCGTCATAAAATACTTGATGGACGCGATACGCGTTCGCGGGCGCGAACAGATAGGCGCCGGAGCGTGACGCTGTCGCCTGCGCCATTTGGCGGAGGGGCGTTATGTCGTCGAGGATCCAGATGCTGCGGCCGTGCGTCGCGACGACGAGATCGTCACCGTGCACGTCGAGATCGCGAACGGAGCTTACGGGAAGATTGAGCTGAAGCGATTGCCAGTCGTTTCCGTCGTCGAAGGAAACCTCGACGCCCTTCTCCGTTCCAGCGAAGAGCAGCCCACGGCGATGCGGATCCTCGCGAACGACGTTGACGAACGAGCCGTCGGGTATGCCACGGGAGACTTCCGTCCACGTGCGTCCCCAATTGCGCGTGCGATAGACGTATGGCCGATAGTCATCGAGGCGATGCCGGTCTACCGCGACGTACGCCGTCGCGGTATCGAAGTGCGACGCCTCGATGATGCCGATCTTGCTCCACGCGGTGATCTGCGGCGGCGTGACGTTCTGCCAATGCTTGCAGTCGTCTTGCGTAACCCAAATTAGTCCGTCGTCGGTTCCCGCCCAGACGACGTGCGGGTTTCGCGGTGAGGGCGCGATCGCATAGACGACACCATGGCGCGTGAGCCCGTTGTCGTCGGCGCGCGTCGCAGCGTCGAGATTGGGAAGCGGAGGCGTGTGCGCGCGAGTGAGATCCGGGCTGACGATCTGCCAGCTCTCGCCGCCGTCGCGCGAACGGAAGACGTTCTGATGTCCGAGATAGAGCGAGCGATGGTCCGCGGCTGAGATCGCCACCGGAATCGTCCACGTGCTTCGCCACGTGCGATCAGGATACGCAAGCGTCGGATCGAGCGTCTGTTCCCAACCGGTGTCGACGTCTTCATACGACGTCGCGCCGTAGACGTGCGCGCGGTGCGACGGATCGGCGACGATATAGCCGTTCTCTCCGCCCGCGTCGATCGGACGTAAATCCATCATCGAGATATGCGCGTACCGCCCCGTGCTCGGCAAGGCAACGCTGCCTGAGTCTTGTTGCGCGCCGTAGACCCAATATGGGAAGCGATCGTCGGTCGTGACGTGGTAGAGCTGCGCCGTCGGCTGGTTGAACCACGAGCTCCACGTCTGTCCGCGATCTACGCTCACGACGACGCCCTGGTCGCTGCCGAGAATCATTCGAGTTGGATCGTTGGGCTCGATCCACAACGTGTGAAAGTCGTCGCCCGTCGGATCGCCCTTGATGGCGGTGAACGTTCGGCCGCCATCCGTCGAACGATACGTCGCCGTGTTCATGTCGTAGACGACGTCCGGATCTTTCGTGTCGGCAGTGATGCCGCCGAAGTACCACCCGCGTTGCCACAACCGCCAATCGGCGTCAGTTCGTTGCCACGTCGCGCCGCCGTCGTCCGAACGGTAGATGCCGCCGTGTTGGGCATCGCTGTCGACGACCGCATAGACGCGCTGCGGCTGCACCGGCGAGTACGTGAGACCGATGCGGCCGACGTGCGCCGGAAGACCGCGCTCCACGTGCGCCCAGTGCGCGCCGCCGTCGTGCGTCACATACAAACCGCTCGACGGACCATTCGACGGCGGGTAGACGTTCCACGGCGGTCGGCGCGTTTGCCACATAGCCGCGAGCAACGTCTCGGGATCGCTCGGATCCATGACGACGTCGATCGCACCCGTGTCGTCGTTAAGATAGAGAACCTTCGTCCAATGCGCCCCGCCGTCGACCGTCTTGAAGACGCCGCGCTCCGCGTTCGGGCCATATTGATGACCGAGCGCCGCGACGTAGACAACGTTCGCGTCGTGCGGATCGACTGCGATCGCACCGATCTGCATCGTGTCGTCCAGACCTATATGGGACCACGTCTTCCCGCCGTCAACGCTCCTATACATGCCGTCGCCGTACGCGATGTCGGAACGCATATCGGCTTCACCGCTGCCGACGTAGAGCACGCGCGTGTCGCTTGGCGCGACGGCGATGGCGCCGATCGAGCCGATATCTTCCTTATCGAAGATCGGCGACCACGTCCGTCCGTCATTCATCGACTCCCAGACGCCGCCGTCGACGGCTCCGAAATAAAAACGATCCGGTTCACCGGGGACGCCAGTAACCGCGAGCGCGCGACCTCCGCGGAACGGGCCTAACAGCCGGTAATGCAAACCGCCGAAATACGAAGAGG
>JASHPC010000058.1 GCA_030038335.1 Vulcanimicrobiota bacterium | reverse complement strand
CTCACTCGCATTCTCGCCACTTTTGCGTTTGTAACGCTCATCGCCGGACCCGTAAGCGCGGCGACGATGCAGCCATCGGCAAACGACGTGGCGCAGGCTACGGGAACGGTGCAAGGCACCGTTACCTCAACGCAAGGAGCCGCAATCCCGTCAGCAGCAGTGACGCTGGCCGGACCGCACACGTATACGGCGTTAACCGACGCCAACGGTGCATTTACAATTTCGAACGTTAGCCCCGGTATCTACCGTCTCACGGTGACGAAGCCGGGCTACCAAATGGCGCAGAACGACATCGCGGTTGTCGCGGGCGCTCCGCAAGTCGTGAGCGTGACGATGCCGGCAGCAACGTTCACAACGTTGCAAACGATCGCACATGTCGCGGTTGCAGGCCACGGTGTGTTCAATTCGTCGACTGCATCGGTGAACACGCTATCGTCGGCCGATTTCCAAGACCAGGGTCAGTTCTCGGTCAACCACACGCTCGACCAGATTCCAGGCTTGCAGATCAGCTACCCGACGTCGAGTGCCAACGGTGCATCGGCAGGTTCAATCGTCGTGCCTGACATCCGCGGCGGCCTCTCCGATGAGACGGCGACGCTGCTCGACGGCCATCCGCTCGCAGTCGTCGACTACGGCGACTACGTAACGACGTTCTTGAACAGCTATCTCTTCTCGTACACGGAAGTCATCAAAGGCCCCGGCGCGATGTCTCCCGAGACGAACTACGCGATCGGCGGTACGATCAACTTCCACACGAAAGATCCTACGCTTACCTTTACGCCGGATTACACGTTCGGCTACATCAGCGATGGAGGAACGTACTACAACTTCGGCGTCTCCGACACGGTCTTCGATGGCAGACTCGGCTTCGTCATGGACATCGCCGGCGTCAACGATCCCGGCCTCATGCACGGACAGCAGACGTATTTCAATCCGAAGAACCAGGGCGACGTCATCGGCTGGAACGGAACGACCGGAAACGTTGCGAACTACAACGACACCGCAACCTACATAGGCAACACCGTGAGTGCTCCGTTTCTTGAGAACGGCCTTGCAGCGTGCTGTTTCACGTACAACGGCTACTTCAACCAGAACGCTGACCTCCTCAAAGCACAGTATCACTTCTCCGACACGACGCGCGCGACGGTCAGCTATCTCGTGACCGAGTCATACGCCGACCAAGACGCGAACACGTCGTCCACGCTCATTCCGGCGGTCTTCCTACCGTCGTCCGGCCACGGCTATAGCGGTTCGATGGTTCCAGGCGAGCGGTTCTGGGAGCCTTCCGGCGGTCCGTACCCGGGCCCCGGCGGCGCCGCCCCTGAAACGAACTCCGAGCCGATCGTACAAGCAGAAATCTCGAGTGCGATCGGACAGAACACCATCCTCGCGCGTTACTACCACGCCGGTATCAACCGAACCATTGATGAGGGTACCGATAGCCCGTTCGATCCAATTCTCGGCGAGTACACGTTTTGGGGCGTGAATGAAGAGGGCTCGTCGAAGACGCCCAACTACACGACGTACAACGGCGTTCCGGAAGAAGTAGCCTCGTACGACTACTACCGGCAATACGAGCTCGATAAGCTCAATGGATACTCGTTCGAGTTCACGCATCCGTACGGCGACGGCAACGAGGTGACGCTCAGTGCCGAGTCGACAGCCTATGAGACCGACGGCGTTGGATACATCGAGGGTTGCTCACCGGGAGCGAACTCAGCCGGACAGTTTACGGGCTTCTCGTATGCCGGTTCGACGACCGGGGGATGTCCGAACTTCGGGTATCTCACACCGGGTGCCGTCGGAACGGGCGCCGGCGCAACACAAGCAACAACGCTGCCGTATCCCGGAATCGGCACCATCTCGACGACGCTGCCGGCCGGTTCTACTCAAACCATGAACACGTACATGTTTCGCGACATCACGAACCTGACGTCGACGCTGACGTTCACTGCGGCGCTCTACGAGAACACCTACCAAAGCCACTATGCCGGTGAGTGTATCTTCACGCCGGGCTGGTACGGAGCTACGAAGAACTCGTCGACCGCGTCTTCGAACATCGGTTTAGGTGGTGCAACGTGCGCGCCAGACGGCTTCAACGTGATATGGGCGAACAACAATCAGTCGCACTTCGACGACCGATTTGCACTCGAGTGGCGTCCTAATCCGAACCTTGCGGTTCGCCTGTCGGCTGGCTCGAGTATCGCACCTGAATATCTGGCGGAGCTCACAAAGCCCACCGGATACATCGGTTGCCTCACGACAAGCGCATGCCCCAACGGTACGCTTACGGTAAACTACAACAACCCAAATCTGGTTCCTGAAACGTCGTTCGGCTATGATTTAGGTGCAGACTTCCGTCTGCCTGATCAGGTAACGTTCGTTTCTACCGACCTCTACATGACGAACCTCTTCAACCACTTCATCACAGCGTATAACTACAGCGGTATCATTCTTCCGCCGTCGACAGGGTGCGTACCGGCCGCTGGATTCACGGGTTGCCCTGTGATCTACGATGAGAATGAGAACATATCGAACAGCCGATTTGAAGGCATAGAACTCACGCTGAAACGCGTGCCTCTCTACGGCTTCGGCTTCAGTCTGGCCGGCTCGCTCGAGCATGCGTATCCCTACGACATACCAGCGAGCTTCTATTGCACGTTCACGCCTACCAAGGCGAACCCGTGCATTCCGTCGTCGTACAATACAAACTTGAATATCGTTGACAACCAGAACTTCGAAGGCAACGGTGTCACAAGCGCATATTGCAGCCCGGCGGGCCTCACGGGGGCGACGTGCGGAGTCAACGGCTACTCGAACACGAACATCCCGTATCTTACCGGGAACGGTGAGATAAACTGGACAGGACAAGGCGGATGGCATGTCGAGTTCGGCGAGACGTTGCTCGGCAAGAACAACTCGTTTAACGCCCCACCGTTCTGGATCGCGTACACCGCGGTGCGCATCCCGATCAACGACGCGCTCTCGCTCCAGATCTCCGGTGACAACATCTTCAACGCGTTGCCGGGACTCTACGAGTATGTGGCGACGGGTCCGAACTATCAACTCGCGAACGGCCAGCAGGCCGCGTCGATCGAGAACCAGCTCGGCCCCGCCGTATGGCACATCGAGCTGACGAAGACGTTCGGTCCCGGCGTTGTCGGGAATGGCGCCGTCGGCAGCGGCGGATCCGGAGCTCACAACTGAGCGCGAAGCACGCAAGACCATAAAGGAAAGTGGGCTCCGCCTTGGCGGGGCCCGCAACTTTTTTATCGCTCGGCCAACTCGCGCACGATCGTCCACTCGCGCTCGGTCACGGGCTGGACTGAGAGGCGACCCCGCCGGAGCAGCACCATCCCCTCGAGGCGCGGCTCGGAGCGCATTTGTGCGAGCGTCACCGGGCGCGAAAGCGGCTCGACGTACTCGACGTCGACCATGTACCACTTCGGACGCTCCGGGCGGGACGTGGCGTCGTAGTATTCGCTCGACGGATCGAACTGCGTGAAGTCCGGATACGCTGTCTTGACGACGCGGCAGACGCCCACGGCGCACGGCTGCGCAATTGACGAGTGGTAGAAGAATCCTAGGTCGCCCGCCTCCATTGCCTTCATGTTGCTGCGCGCTTGCCAGTTTCGCACGCCGGTCCAAGGCGTCGTTCCGTCGGTACGAAGCTGGTCAAAACTGTAGGCGTGGGGTTCGCTCTTGAACAACCAATAGCGCATGCGCACGTTCTTCGGCGTCCTCGTGCTGGTTTGCTTGGCGGCCGTGCCGGCCGAAGCGGCACCGTGGCTCGTCGTCAGCGACATTCATTTGAACCCGTACGACAGGAGCTCCGCGCCGAGTGCGCGGGGTAAAGACTCCAACTGGGCGCTATGGGAGTCGGCGCTGCACGCGATGCGCGCCGCGGATCCGAATCCTCCGGTCGTTATTGCGGCGGGAGACTTTCTCGCGCACAAGTTCCCGACGCTCGTTCGCCAGAATAATGGATCGTCGACGCAAGCAGCGGCGGAAGACGTGATGCGCCGCATCGAGAGCAGCCTCGCGAGCGCGTTCCCACACGCACGCATCGTCGTCACGATGGGGAACAACGACGACCCGTGCGGCGACTACCGTCCCGAGCATTCGGGTTCGTATCTCGACGCGCTCTCGCGCATCTGGCATCAGCCGATGTCGGTCGGCGCCCACTACGTCGCGCCGCTCGCCGCGCCCGATCGGGCAGTCGTCGACGACGACGTCTTCTGGTCGGCGTTCGCGCACGTCTGCGGCACGGACCACGGCGACGCCGCGCAAGAGCAGATAACGTGGCTTCGCCGAACGCTCGACGCGACGTCGCCCTCGACTCGCGACGTCATCGTCGAACACGAGCCGCCAGGCATCGACGCATGGGCGACGCTCTATGCGTACCGTTTTCTCGTCATCCCGTATCTTCACGCACGTGACGATGCGGCGTACCAGCAGTTGACGAGCGCGAACGCGTCGCGCATCGCCTTCGTCATTGCCGGACATGCGCACCGCGCCGATTTTCGAGTGCTCGGTGGCGTACCAACGATCATCGCTCCATCGATCTCGCCGATTTTCAAGAATAATCCCGCGTTTCTCATGCTCGACGTCGATGCGCGCGGGACGCTGCGCGACTATGCGATTATTGGATACGATCCCGCAAGCGCTACGTGGAAGCCCATTTTCGACTTCGACCGTCTCTATAACGCGAACGTCGTCGACGTCGCGTCGATGCGCGCCGCACACGATCGCATCGGCAACGACCCGTCCGTACGAAGCGCGTGGGCGAGCGCGCTCGTCGCCGGGTCGCCGGTCGGCGGCGTGAGCGAGTCGAACTGGCGCACGGCCTGGTGCGCTCAGACGGAAGAGGGACGAGCATTCGACGCGTGCGCACGGCTCGAACGCCGTCTCTTGGTCATTCCGATCGTCGGCGGCCTTCTCTCGCTCGTCGTGCTCTTGAGCATCGCGCTCATCATTTCGCGGTTCGTCGGCAAGCCGCGGCGCGACGCCGTGTGATATGCTACGAGACGACGTGGAAGAGAAACGTAAGCGACGCATGATCTCCGCGACGCCGGCCGGATGGGATGGCGTCGAAGTGGAGGGCTATCGTCCCGGCGCCGCTGTTGGAGTGGTGCGCCATACCATCCTCGGAGGACGAAAGAACGAGCCATCAGAGCCGGGTCCGCGCATGGAGTTGCGCTACTTCGAGCTGGAACCCGGCGCCGTATCGCGCTTTGAGAAGCACGAGCACGAACACTACGTCATCATTCGGCGAGGGGAAGGCTATGCAATCGTCGGCGACGCCGTCTACGCGGTAGCGCCGAACGATGTCGTCTACGTTGCGCCGTTCGAGTTACACCAGTTCCTCAATCGGGGCGCGGAGCCGTTCGGTTTCTATTGCATCGTCGACGCGTGCCGCGATTATCCGCAAGAGCCGAGCGATGAGGAGCTCGCGCGACTGAAAGGCACCCCTGCGGGCGCGCTCGCAAAGCCGTTCGCCGTTCCGCTTCCCGCAAAACGCTAGCGCTGGCGTTCGGGCCCGGTTTCAACCGGCCGCGTGGGATCTGAGACCCACTCGCTCCAGGAGCCTGGATAGACGCGCCAGCCGTGCAGGCCGGCGACGTCCATCGCGAGCGCGTTCGCAGCGGCAGAGATTCCGGAACCGCATTGATGCACGACGCGCGACGCATCGCCGTACGCTGCAAACTCGCGGTGCAGCGTCTCCGGCGGTTTGAGTCTGCCGCGCTCGTCGTAGTTCTCCTTGAATGGACGGTTACGCGCGCCGGGGATGTGACCGGCAACGGGATCGACCGGTTCAGTCTCTCCACGAAAGCGCTCGCCGCCACGAGCGTCGAGCACCGTCATCGAGCCGTCGTGCAGATGGGCGAGCACGTCACTTGCGTCGAGCACGAGCTCGGGCTTGAGCGCGACAGCGAGCGTTCCGGATGACTCTCTCGGCATGGCAGGTTCGGTCGTGAGCGGATATCCTCGCTCGCGCCATGCGGCAATGCCGCCGTCGAGCACGGCGACGGCGTCGTGACCGATCCAACGGCAAAGAAACCAAAAACGCGCGGCGTACATATCGCCGCCAGCGTCGTAGGCGACGAGCTGCGTTGCGTCGTCGGTGCCGAGCGAGCGAAGAAAGGCCGCGAATGTCTCGGGATTTGGCAACGGATGGCGCCCGTTCTTCCCGGTCTTCGCGCCTGCGAGATCGCGTTCGACGTCCGCGAAGAACGCACCGGGGATGTGCCCCGCGTCATATGCTTGCCGGCCGGCGCTGAAGTCTTGCAAACTGTGACGGCAGTCGACGACGATCCACGTGGGATCGTTCGCATGAGCTCGCAGCGTTTCGGGCGAGACGATCACGGATCTAATGGAGGTTAATCGTCGTCTTCGGCTGAGGACGCGCGCCGAACGTTTTCTCCAAAAGCGTTTGCAGCTCGCCCTTTTCGGCCATAGGACCGAGAACGTCGGTATCACCGTAGAACGTGCCCGCGATGAAAACCTTTGGCAATGTCGGCCAATCCGTGATCGCCGAGAGCGCCTGACGCTTCGGCACGTTCTCGAGCACATCGATTACTTCGAACGGATAGCCGAGGGCATTGAAGAACTCGATCGTCTCCAGCGTGAAGCCGCAACGCGGCGCGTCCTTCGTTCCTTTGCCGTAGACGAGAATTCCGTGCTCGGCGACTTCGCGCTCGATCTCAGATCGCAGTTCTTCGGACATCATTCCTCCATTGCTATGGTCTTCAGCTCGACGGCGTGAACGCGCCCGTCCGCGAGCGCCTCGCGAAGCGCGCCATAGACGAGCTGGTGCTGCTGCAGCAGGGTCTTCCCAGAAAAAGCCGCGGAGCGCACGGTGACGTTGAAATGATCCATCGTACCCGTACGATCCGTCACGTCGACGCGAGCGTCAGGAATCAAACGGCGGATCAGCGCCGCGAGCGCGTCGTTTCCAATCATCGTTTCAACGTCATGGTTTCAGCGGCGTGTACGTCCCGCGTATCGAGTCTGATAACCCACGCGCCTCGCGAAGCGTTTCGGGAAGGCGCTCGGCGCTCTTCGCGAGCATCGACGCGATTCCCGAAGCGACGACGATTCCGGTGACGCCGACTAAAATCGCAGGTACGCCGCGCGCATGGATCGGGCCCAGATGAATTTCGAGGCTTTCTTGCATGCGAGCGATGCCGCGAAAGACCGCCCTTACGACGCGAGCCGGTTTCTTCATAGGCCTTCTCCGGTACGGCGGGGCGTTCGCGAAGGCCTGGCTCGCACGGCGTCGTAGGGAGTGCGCCATGCAAGCGGTGCGTCTTCACACACTCGGCGGTCCCGGGAGCCTCGTCATCGAGCAGATGCCGCAGCCGGTTCCGGAGCCGAGCGAAGTTCTCGTCCGCTTGCGCGCTGCTGCGCTCAACCATCGCGATCTCTTCATCACGCACGGAAAATACGCGAAGATCGAGCTTCCGGTGACGCTCGGGAGCGACGGCGCCGGCGAAGTCGCTGGACTCGGATCGCTGGTGCGAGAGTTCAAAATTGGCGACGACGTCGTCATCAATCCCCTCATCGGCTGGGGAGCGGCGCGCGACGTGCGTTCGCCGAACGCGACGATCCTCGGGATGCCTCGGCCCGGCACCTTCGCGCAATACGTCTGCGTGCCTGCGGAGAACGTCTTTCCAAAACCCTCTGAACGCACGCCCGAAGAAGCGGCGGCGATGCTCCTTGCGGGCCTTACGGCGGTACGCGCGCTGTTTACGAAAGGCGAGCTGCGCGATGGAATGAAGCTGCTGCTTCCTGGAATCGGCGGCGGCGTGCAGACGATGGCGTTGCAACTCGCACTCTCCGTGGGAGCGCGTGTGATGGTCACGTCGAGCAGCGATGAAAAACTCGAACGTGCCGTAGCAATCGGTGCGCACGCTGGGGTCAACTATGCGAACAACGCGCGCTGGGAGAAGGAGGCCAAGGAGTTTGGTCCTTTCGACCTCGTCGTCGATTCTTCAGGTGGGGAGACGTTCGCGAAAGCGGTCTCACTCGTGCGCCCGGGCGGACGCGTCATCATTTACGGCGGCACGCATCCTGAATCGACGGTCAAACTCTACTCGATCTTCTGGAACGAAATTGCGGTGCTCGGAACGACGATGGGCTCACCCGAAGATTTCCGGCGTCTCCTGGAGTTAGCGCCCACGGTCTCTCCCGTTATCGACCGTGTCTATCCACTGGATGAGATCGTTTCCGCGATGCAGCGCATGGAGCGCGGCGAGCAGTTCGGCAAGATCGTGCTGCGCATACCCTGACGACGCTCATGACAACTCGTAGCGGTTCAGTACGTCGATCCGGTATGCAGTGCCGAGCTCCGCTTCGACCACGGCTGCAAGGTCTCGATCGACGAGCGTCGCCCAATCGGGATTGAGCAGCGCTCGTTCATCTTCGTTCATCGGCCGGGCTAACGGACGGACAGAGACATGCGACTCTGCTTCCAGCGCTTCAAGGTATGCGAGAAGTTGACGCGCCGCGGCAGGCCACAGCGCCCTTTTCGTGTCGCCGTAGATGCGCTGCACGAGTTCGGGAATCGTCTGGGGGCCATCGCCGAGCGCGTCAAAGAGTTGCTGCTCGCGCTCCTTGCGATGCGCGATGTACTCGGCGATCTTCGCCCGTGCATCCGTGACGAGCGGACCGTGACCCCCACGAATCGTCTGCGCGTCGGGAAACTCGCGTGCGAGGCGCTCGAGCGTTCTTTGGTAAGGGCGCATGGCGCCTCCGGGCGGTGCGATGACGACGGTTCCCTCTCCAAGAATCGTGTCACCGGTGAAGAGCGTTTGCGCGATGGGATCGTAGAAGACGACGTGCTCGAGCGTATGGCCGGGCGCGTCCATCACGCGTAACGCGCGCGTGCCGGCGTGCAGCACTCCGTCGAGCGCGAGATTGGCGTCGCGAGGCACCGATGACGCGGGATGCGCGTAGATGCGCGCGCCAGTCGCCTGTGAGAGCATTGCCGAAGCAGGCGCGTGGTCCGGGTGCCCGTGCGTGATTGCAATCGTCTCGATGCGCACGTCGCGCTCGCGCGCGGCCTGAAGGAGTGCGTCGACGTGCTGCTCGAGCGCCGGTCCCGGGTCGATGACGAGCGCAGTGCCGTTCCCGCCATCGACGAGGTACGAGTTCGTGCCGGAAAGCGTCATCGGCGATGGATTCGGCGCGCGAACGAGCGCAATGTGCGCATCTGCGTTCACCACGCGTTTTCTATCTCGCCGGAGACGCTGAAGCCGCTCGCGTCATCGCCATCCGCGCGAACGGTCAGAATGCGCTTCGTTCGCGCGAACTCGAGGAGCTCGTGAACCGAGCGAAAGCCGCAGAGCCGTTCGAGATGCTTTCGCGTTGGATAGATGACGCTGAACTGCGACGCAGCGCTACGCGCGACTGCATCAGCCGGCGCGATCCAGACGCCGTCGTGCGTTTCGAATGCATCCGCAACGGCCGTCTGGCCGCGTGGAAGCTCGGCGACGAAGAAATAGACGTCGTATTTTGGGATGACGCTCTGAGGCGTCATCCAATGCGAGAAGAGTTCGAGCGGTGTCGCGTCGGCGGTCCATCCTCGCTCTTCGAGAAGCGTGAGAAACGCTCGGTGCTCCTTCTCCCAATCGACGACGCGCGCGGCTCCGTCGCTCGCGAAGAGAATGCCGCTCTCTTCGAAGAGCTCACGCAGCGCCGTAACGACGAGGCTCGCTTGCAATGACTCCTCTGGCGGCTCTTTCATGCGGAAGAGGCGACGAAGGCGCTCCTTCTCGATACCTCGCGTTTGGTAGTGCGCGCGTTTACTGCGGTCCTCGGCGTCGACGGTGCCGCCCGGAAAGACATAGGCACCGGGCGCGAACGCGCTTTGCGCGCTGCGCCTCAACATAAAGACTTCGATGCCTTCAGGAACGGCGTCTCTGACGAGGATCACCGTCGAGGCCGGGCGCGCGTCCATTGCTCGCGAATACGCTCCTCGTGCGCATCGCCCTTGGAAGCGATCTTGCGGCCGAACTCACGACGGTGCTCGAAAGGCTCCTCCGCGAGCGTGGGCATGACGTCGCGCTCTTTGGGGCCCTCGCTCCCCCATCACCGCAGGACTGGCCGAGCGTGGGACGCGCCGTGGGAGAAGCCGTTGCTCGAGGCACGTGCGATTGCGGCATCGTGTGCTGCTGGACGGGAACCGGGGTATCGATTGCGGCGAACAAAGTGCGCGGGGTCCGCGCGGCGCTCTGCATCGACGCCGAGACGTCACGCGGCGCGCGGACGTGGAACGATGCAAACGTTCTCGCCCTCTCCATTCGATCGACGCCGCCTGCAGTTGCGGAGGAGGTCCTCGACGCGTGGTTTGCCGCCTCACCTTCGACCGAGGCGGAGAGTGCCGCTATGATCGAGACATTGAAAGCCGGCGACAGATAGCAGAGAGGCCACGCACACGCGTGACCCCCTTTGCCTGCCGTAACCGAGCTGCGACGTACTGCCGCGCGTTCGGCATTCTCTCTCGGGTGGATGATGCGAAGCATTTCCCCGCCCACTCAAGATTGCAGAATAGTAGCAGAGGGCTCGGGCTATCGCAAGGGCCCGGCGAGCCCTACGCGTAGGGCTACGAGCGCGACGAGGGTCCAGTTGACGGCGTGGGAGGTCCAGCAATACACGCAGGAGCGGCGCGTCACGTAGAGCAGCGAGTAGGCCAAGTACGCCGAGGTCAATGCGGCGGCGAGGACTGCCGCGCAGACGGCCTCGGCTGCCGCCGGCGGCAGTACCGGCCATACGACGATGGCCAGAGCCGAATAGTAGAGAGTCCCGAAAAGTGCGTTGGGGAGGCCCCAGAAAAGCCGCGCACGAGGCGTCTGGACGACGCTTGGCTCGTCAAGCTCTCCACGGACCGCTCTGCGAGCTTTCCTTAGCATGAAAAGCGACGCGCAGAGACCAACTCCGCACAGGACCGTGATTACCGCTTTCACGACGATCATTGCGTCTTGAGTCCTCTTCTCCGCAAGCTGGCGGCCATCGCGTTGCTGGGTGCTTCCTTCGCGCTGGCGTTCATGGTCATCCGCTATCAGCCGATCGTCGAACACGTCATTCGCGCATACTACCCATGGACGTATCCCGTCGCGATCGCCATCTTCGCGATCGTCGTCTCCGCGCCGTTTTCCGTGACCGATGCGCTTGCCGTGATGAACGGGGCCGTCTTCGGGCCGATCGTTGGGTCGATCGTGAACGCCATCGGTCTGGTCATCGGGGCGTTGCTCGGATACTGGATCAATCGGCACGCGTCGCGCCTACTCGATCTTGACGCATACTTGCGGCGGTTGCCGCAGTGGGCAAAGCGATTTCCGGTCGGATCGCCGGCGTTCCTTATCGCCGTGCGCATCATTCCCGGTTTCGGCGGCACCGTTGCGACCGCCACGGCGGCGACGTTTCGCGTTCCTGTTTGGATACACGTCTGGACGATGTGCGTGGTCGCAGTACCGATCTGTACGATTCTCGCGCTCTTCGGAAATCAAGTGACCGTCTTCGTCCATCACTACGAAGTGCGCGCGCACGAGTACCTCGAGCATCACCGTCCGCATTTCCATTTCCGGTTCCGCCGGCACGTGGACGGAGGCGTAACGCAGTGATTCCGGTTGAAACGATCGTTGCGGCCGGAGCGCTCGAGCAGTTGTGCGAGCGCATACGCCGGGCGTCGCGCGTAGCGATAGACACCGAGTTTCACGCGGAGCGCACGTATTCACCGCGACTCATGGTCGTGCAGATCGCGTTTGACGATTCCGTGGCGATCGTCGACCCCCTTGCCGTTGCCGAGCTCGAGCCGTTGGCGGAGGCGCTTACGCACACCGAGGTCGTGGGGCACGCGCTCTCCTCAGACCTGAAGATATTCGCAGACCGTTTCGATCTCGTGCCGTCGCGCGTCTTCGATACGCAGGTTGCTGCAGCGTTTCTCGGGTACGGCATGCAGATATCGCTCATGGAGCTCGTGCGCGACCTGCGCGGCGTGCGCTTGGCGAAGTCGCAGACGGTGAGCGACTGGGCGACGCGGCCGTTGTCTCCGCGGCAGATCGAGTACCTTGTCGACGACGTTGCGCACTTACTTCCAATGCAGGACGCGCTCGTGGAACGGCTCCGCGAGGCCGGGCGTCTCGAATGGGTGCGCGAGGAGTGCGCGCTTCTCGGCGAGGTCGAGCGCTACCGAATGGACGAGCGCCGCGCGTATCTGCGCATTCCGGGAGCGGCTCGCATGAACCGGCGCGAACTCGGCGTTCTGCGCGAGCTCGTGCGATTTCGGGACAGCACTGCAAAGCGCCGCGACGTTCCGCCGCGATACGTCATTCCCGACGACGTTCTCGCCGGCCTCGCAACGCTGCGACCGAAACGAAGCGAAGATCTCGCGCAACTGCGTCGTTTCGACGCAGGCGCGCGCCGCCATTACGGAGAGACCATTCTCGAACTCGTCGCGCGCGTCGAAGCGCTTCCGGAGAGCGACCTGCCGGAGCGGCCGAAACGGCCGCTCGGAACGACGCGCGATACGTTAGCGTCGCTCATGAGCATCATCGTAGGCGAGATCGCGCGCACGCATGGAATCGCGCCCGGCCTGCTCGTGCCGAGAGCGGCGCTCGAACGCGTGTCGCGCGAGCTTCCCGCCGATGCCGATGCACTCGTTGCCGCACTCGATCTCTCGCCGTGGCGCGTAGAGCTCGTGGCGCAGCCGTTGCAGAAGTTGCTGTCGGGCGGCGCCTCGCTCGCGGTCGAGGGCTACGCGGACGGCGACCCGAAGATACGACTGAAATGAACGGATACGGCGGAAGTTTCGGCGCGCTCGCGACGTTGGACGTGGGAGGCCGAACATACCGCTACGTTCGACTCGGCACGCTCGAAGATGCCGGGCTCACGGCGCTCGCTCGCCTTCCTTTCTCTATCAAGATTCTGCTCGAGAATTTGTTGCGCTTCGAAGACGGGCGCACGGTGAAGCGCGACGACGTCGAGGCGCTCGCCCGTTGGAAAGCGACGCCCGAAGAACGCGAGATCGCCTTCCGCCCCGCGCGCGTGCTCTTGCAGGACTTCACCGGTGTTCCGTGCGTCGTCGACCTTGCAGCGATGCGCGACGCCATTGCCAAAATGGGCGGCGATCCAAAAGCAATCAATCCGCTCCAACCCGTCGAGCTCGTCGTCGACCACTCGGTACAAGTCGATTTCTTCCGCGGTGCTGACGCGTTTGCGAAGAACGCCGCGCTCGAGTTCGAACGCAATCGCGAGCGTTATGCATTTCTGAAATGGGGGCAGAGCGCGCTCTCCGGTTTTCGCGTCGTTCCGCCGGACACCGGCATCGTGCACCAAGTCAACATCGAGTATCTCGCGCGCGTCGTCTTCGGCGCCGGCGGAGCCGGAACGTCGTTCGATCCAAACGCTCCTCTCGCGTTTCCGGACACGCTCGTGGGGACAGACTCGCACACGACGATGGTGGACGGCTTAGGCGTGCTCGCATGGGGCGTCGGCGGCATCGAAGCAGAGGCGGCCATGCTCGGACAGCCGGTGACGATGCTCATTCCTCAAGTCATCGGTGTTCGTCTGGAAAGTGCGCTGCGCGAAGGCGTGACGGCAACGGATCTCGTGCTTACGGTTACTCAGATGCTGCGCAAGCGCGGCGTCGTCGGGAAGTTCGTCGAGTTCTTCGGAACCGGTCTCGGTGCGATGCCGATTCCCGACCGCGCGACGATCGGAAATATGTCGCCAGAGTTCGGGTGCACGGTCTCGATGTTTCCCATCGACGATCGTACGCTCGAGTATCTGCGCTTCACGGGCAGGTCCGAAGAGCAGGTCGCGCTCGTGGAAGCGTATGCGAAGGCGCAAGGGCTCTTCCGCACGGAAACAACGCCCGAGCCCGAGTACAGCGACGTGCTTCATCTCGATCTCGGAACCGTCGAGCCGAATATTGCCGGCCCGCGGCGGCCG
>JASHPC010000057.1 GCA_030038335.1 Vulcanimicrobiota bacterium | reverse complement strand
GTACTCGAACGGCGCGCCGGCATGCAGCTGGGAACCCACGACGTTTACGTCTCGGTCGCCGGCGGTCTTCGCGTCGTCGAGCCGGCAGCGGATTTGGGAATAGCGCTCGCCATCGCTTCGTCGTTTCGCAACCGCGCTCTCGAAGCGGACGCCGTTGCCTTCGGAGAGCTCGGTCTCGCGGGCGAACTGCGTGGCGTGAGCGGCGCATCGCGACGCGAGGCGGAGGCGCGAAAACTTGGCTATCGCGAGATCTGGTCGCCGCAGACGCTGCGCGACGTCGACGAGGCTCTGCGCAAGGCGCTCCCATGAGCGTCCCTCTCTTCGAGGTCGTTCCCAATCTTTCGGAAGGCCGAGATCTCGGAACGATCGAGGAGGCCGTGCGCGCAATGAGGGCCTGCGGCGCTTCCGTCCTTCACTCGACGAGCGACGCGACGCATCATCGAAGCGTCATCACCGCAGCGGGGAATGCAGTGCAGGTTCTCAATGCCTCGATCGCGCTTGCGGGCGTCGCGCTCGAACGCATCGATCTTCGCGCTCACAGCGGCGTGCATCCGCGCATGGGCGCTCTCGACGTCCTTCCTTTTGTGCCGCTCGCCGGTGCGACGATGGAGCAGGCGGTCGCAGTGGCGCACGAAGCCGGCGAACGAATCTGGAGCGCGTATCGCATTCCCTCCTTCTATTATGGCGAGGCGGCACTGCGTCCCGGACGTAGGCTTCTGGCCGACGTGCGCCCGTCGCCGGAGGGCGATCCCGATGCCGGATCTTTGCCGTCGCACGAGACGGCGGGCGCGATCGCGATTGGCGCACGCGGGGTTCTCGTCGCCTTTAACGTCGAGTTAGAGACGCAAGACATCCAACTCGGAAAACGCATCGCCCGATCGATTCGCGAGCGCAGCGGCGGATTGCGAACGCTGCGCGCACTTGCTTTTCCGCTTAAAGATGGAGGCGTTCAGATTTCTCTGAACGTCACGGACGAGCGCGCCACGCCGCTCTACCGCGTTGTCGAGATCGTTCGCTCGCTTGCGGCTGATTGCGGCGTCTCCGTCAGGCAGAGCGAGCTCATCGGCTGCATTCCTCGCGCCGCCGTCGTGTCGGCAGCCCTCTACGCCCTCGGCGTTGAAGACCCCACCGTATGAAAATCGTTCGCATTGCGGCGAGCGCCGTATTCTTTGCTCTCCTTTCGCTGCCGTATTCGAGCGGAGCGCAGACACGTACCGGTGACCCCGGCATTTACTCGACGCATCTACGAAACGGATTGCAGGTCGTCGTCGTCGAGGATCACGCCGTCCCCGTTGTCGAGTGCGCGGTGTGGTATCGCTTCGGGTCGCTCGATGAAACCCAGGGAAGGACCGGCCTCGCACATGCCCTCGAACATATGATGTTCCGCGGCTCCGAACATATCTCGGCCGGCGGCCTCGACGACATCACGGAACGTCTCGGCGCGCAGATGAACGGCGAAACGGACTACGACTACACGGAGTTCTATTTCGTCATGCCGGCAGACAAGCTCGACGTTGCGTTGACGATAGAAGCCGATCGCATGCAGCACGCGTTGCTCCGGCAGTCCGATTGGGATATCGAGCGAGGCGCCGTGCTCTCCGAACTTGACAGCGATGCGGGTTCGCCGTTCTTCGACCTGCTCGCTCGCGTCCGAGCGGCAGCGTTTCCCGGCCAGCCGAGTGGACGCGTTCCCACCGGCATTCGTTCTGACGTTGCGAACGCGACGGCAGCGGACATACGAAACTACTATCGCGAGTGGTACGCGCCAAACAACGCTGCACTCGTCATCGCGGGCGACGTCGATCATGCGACCGTGTTCCGTGAAGCGCAACATTTTTTCGGCGCGATTCCAGCGCGCAAGATCCCGCCACATCGCTACGGCGATCCGCATCCCGTCTCCGGAGCGGTCGTCGAAGCCGCGTTCCCATTTCCGTTTGAGGTTCTCGACATGTCCTACGCCGTGCCAGGCGACACCGAGCCTGGAGAGCCGGCGATCAGCACGCTCGCGACGCTCATCGGAAACGAGCGTTCTCCGTTCTATCAAGCGCTCGTCGATTCCAACATCGCGTTGACGATCGATGCGGAGAGCGACACGCAACTCAAAGGCGGCTTACTCAACGTCTTCATCGTTCTCAACCCCGGACATACGGGCGAAGAGGCACAACACGTCTTCCAATCGACGATGGATTCGGTCCTCGCGAACGGCTTTTCGCCGAGTCTCGTCGAGCAGGCACGCGCGGTCACGATTTCGCAGCGTCTCTTCTCGGAAGACTCGATTCAGGGGTTTGGCGATCTCGCCGGATACACGTACGGCATCGTCGGGGAGCAGATTCACGACGAAGATGCGCGCCTTGCCGCGCTGACGCCGGCGTCACTTCTGGCCGCCGCGCGAACGTATCTGCGCCATCCGACCGTCGTCGGGCACTTGCGGCCAAACGCCTCGCCTCAGCAGCCGCAGTCCGGAAAAACGACCGCGACGATTACTGATAACTTCTCGTCGCGGATTCCGAACGGACCGATCGTCGAGCCCGCGAGCATTCGCGCGGCGCTGCGCACGCCAACGACGGCGCGTAGTCCGCTCGATCCGACGGAGTTCACGCTTCCGAACGGCTTGCACGTGCTCGTTCAGGTAAAACGCGATCGCCCGACGTTTACGCTCTTGGGACACATCGAAAGCTCACCCGCATTCGAGCCGCCGGGCGAGGAAGGCATGATACGGCTCGTCTCCGACGTCGCAGACTACGGAAGCGAGCACTATCCGTTCGACATGCGGCGCCAAGCGATCGACGACATGGGCGCCGACATCGATTTCGGACAGGATTTCTCCGCTACGGGTCTCGCGAGCGACTTCGACAAGATCGTCAACATCGTCGCCGACGGCGAAGAACATCCGACCTTCCCCGAGCCGTGGTTCGCGCGCGATCGAGGACAGATCGCGAA
>JASHPC010000056.1 GCA_030038335.1 Vulcanimicrobiota bacterium | reverse complement strand
TTTTCGAACGACGCATCGGTGACGTGGTCTTGCACACGCTGTTGCTCCTCGTGCGTAAGCGAAGGGAAGCGCTCTTACCGGCGCTCGTTGATGAGTATCGCGCGCTGCAAATGGCCGAACGCGGTACGGAGACGTTGACGATAGCATCAGCGCGCCCTCTTACCGAGATGCAGGTCACGGCAATGAGCGAGCGTCTGGAACGCATCTATGGAAAACGCTTCGAGCCTCGTGTGGTCGTCGACCCGAGCCTCGTCGGTGGCGTGCGGGTCACGATGGGCGATCGGCTTGTCGACGGGACCGTCGCAGGACGCCTGGACGAAATGGCGCGGTCGCTCGAGACCGCGACGGTATGACGACTCCCACGACGAAAGATACGAAAAGAAGGTATGATTAACGCAGACGAAATCGCTGGACTCCTAAAATCGCAGATCGCAAACTTCAAGAGCGAGCTACAAGAAGACGAAGTCGGCACCGTTATCGAGGTGGGAGCGAACCTTGCGCGCGTGTACGGCTTGAGCGGCGTGCGATTCTCTGAGCTCGTCGAGTTTCCAAACGGACTTCAAGGCGTTGCGCTTAACCTCGAAGAGGACAACGTCGGCATCGTCATCATGGGCTCCGACGCTGATATCCAAGAAGGCGACAAGGTACGACGAACAGGACGGATCGCCTCGGTGCCGGTCGGTGGGCCGCTGCTCGGACGCGTCGTCGACCCGCTCGGTCGCGCCATCGACGGAAAAGGCCCGATCGAGGCAGCGCGGTTGCGCACGATCGAGAATACCGCCCCAACCGTCGTGCAGCGACAGCCGGTCTTTCAGCCGCTGCAGACCGGAATTCGTGCAATCGACGCGCTGATTCCGATCGGAAAAGGCCAGCGCGAGCTCATAATCGGTGACCGCTCAACGGGAAAGACCGCGATCGCGATTGACACGATCATCAACCAGCGCGGACGTAACGTCTTTTGCATCTACGTCGCCATCGGCCAGAAGAACTCGACCGTGTCGGCGCTCTCCCAGATTCTCGAGCAGAAGGGCGCGATGGAGTACACGACCATCGTGACGGTGAGTCCATCCGATGCGGCGGCGCTGCGCTGGATAGCGCCGTTCGCCGGTTGCGCAATGGGCGAAGAGCTGATGTACGAGGGCAAGGACGTGCTCGTCATCTACGACGATCTCACGAAGCATGCTCAGGCCTATCGCGAGATGTCGCTTCTGCTGCGGCGCCCGCCGGGGCGTGAAGCCTATCCCGGCGACGTCTTCTATCTTCATTCTCGCCTTCTCGAGCGCGCGGCGAAGCTCAGTGACGAGATGGGAAGCGGTTCCATGACGGCATTGCCAATCATCGAAACGCAAGCCGGCGACTTTTCAGCGTACATTCCAACAAACGTGATCTCGATCACCGATGGCCAGATCTATCTAACGCCAAGTTTATTCTTCCAAGGGATTAGGCCGGCAGTCGACGTTGGTCTCTCCGTATCGCGCGTCGGCGGCGCCGCCCAGACGAAGGCGATGAAATCCGTTGCCGGCCAGCTAAAACTCGAGCTCGCGCAATATCGTGACCTCGCCGCGTTCGCCAAGCTCGCAAGCGACCTCGACAAGGCGACGCAGATGCAACTGCTTCGGGGTGAGAAGTTGACGGAGCTTCTGAAGCAGCCGCAGTATCAGCCACAGCCGTTCGAGGATCAAGTCATTCTCCTCTATGCGGGAACGAAGGGCTTCGTCAACGACATCGAGACGAGTCGGCTGCAGAACTGGGCGAACGGAGCGATCGCATTCGTCCACGAGCGCCACGCCGAGATTCCGCAAGCGATCGCGTCTTCCGGCCAGCTTTCCGACGAAACGAAGAAAAAGCTCGACGGCGCGCTTGCCGAGTTCAACAAGGGATTCTAGGCATTGGCGAGCGTTCGCGAGCTGCGTGACCGGATACGGTCGCTGAAAAATACGCAGCAGATAACGAAGGCGATGAAGCAAGTGGCAGCGGCGAAGATTCGCCGCGCCGAGCAAGCGCAAAAGCGCACGCGACCGTACGCCGAGACGATCGCCGAGATGTTGAGCGATCTCGTCGCGGCGGTATCGGTCGTCGATCATCCCTTCATGAAAGAAGGGAAGGCCGGAGCGCCACACGGGGTCATTCTGATGACGGCCGATAAAGGGCTCGCGGGCGCCTTCAACTCTAATGTGATTCGAGCGGCGGAGATCTATCTTGCCGAACATCCCGGCGCGCGTTTTTACTCCGTTGGAGTCAAAGCGCGCAACGCGGTGCGCCGGCTGGGGCAATCGGATCGTCCTTCGTGGGTCCTCACCGGAAACAAACTCGAAACCGCGCGTGCCGTCGCAGTGCAGGCAACGCAGGACTTCGTCGCTGGTCAGACGAGCGCCATCGTGCTCGTCTCGTCGACACTCGTGTCCATGATGTCTCAGCGCCCGCGCACGCTTCCTCTCGTTCCTATCTTGAAGGAGGGGCTCGCGAGCTCGCGCGAGCGTCAAAGTGGTCCGAAAGGTGCAGTCGAGTTCATGCCCTCGCCCGAGTTCGTGCTCTCGGCCCTTCTGCCAAAGTACCTAGAGTTTACGATCTACTCCGCGATGCTCGAAACGGATGCGGCGTTCTTTGCGGCGCAACTTATCGCGATGAGCAACGCAACCGACAATGCGGCCAAAGCCATCGACGAGTCAACGATCGCGATGAATAACGCGCGTCAAGCCGCCATTACGAAGGAGCTCCTCGAGATCGTCGCGGGCGCCGAGGCACTCGCCGGGTGACATGACGAGAAACAAAGACCAAAAACTGGAGAACAACTAACCGTGGCTACTGAAGCCGGAAAAGTCGTCCAAGTGCTCGGCAACGTCGTCGACGTCGAGTTCACGCTGGAGACGCTGCCGAAAATCAACGACGCGCTGAGAGTTCGCGTGAACGAAAAGGCGAAGCAAGGCAGTGCGCGGCGCGAAGAAGTGAAACTTGGCGGAACAGCGATGCAAGAGCGCGAGCTCGTGCTCGAAGTGCAAGACGAACTGGGCAACAATCAAGTGCGCTGCCTTGCGATGGGTTCCACCGATGGACTCGTTCGCGGTGCGGCGGTCACGAACACCGGCGGTCCGATAACCGTTCCCGTTGGCGAGGGAACGCTCGGGCGCATTTTCAACGTGCTTGGCAAAACGATCGACTCCGACGCTCCCGTGCAGGCCGCTGCGGAGTGGCCGATCCATCGACCCGCGCCCGAGTTCAAGTATCAGGAGCCGACGCCGCACGTCTTCGAGACCGGCATCAAAGTCATCGATCTCATGGCTCCGTACACGCGAGGCGGCAAAGTCGGTCTCTTTGGCGGTGCCGGAGTCGGCAAGACCGTTCTCATCCAAGAACTCATCCGCAATATCGCCTACGTGCACAAGGGTTTCTCCGTCTTCACGGGGGTGGGCGAGCGCACGCGCGAGGGGAACGATCTCTGGCGTGAGATGAAGGAGTCGGGTGTCATCGCGCAGACGACGCTCGTCTTCGGTCAGATGGACGAACCGCCGGGTGTACGCTTTCGTGTTGCGCAGACCGGCGTCACGATGGCCGAGTACTTCCGCGACGAGCTCGGCGCAGACGTGTTGCTCTTCATGGACAACATTTTCCGTTATATGCAGGCGGGATCTGAGGTGTCGGCGCTCATGGGGCGTATGCC
>JASHPC010000008.1 GCA_030038335.1 Vulcanimicrobiota bacterium | reverse complement strand
GTGGGTCGATAGGCTCGAGCGCTGGTACGTCACGGCGGAGGCGGCGTAGCGATGCGCGTCGTGCACGTCGTCTCGCATACGGGAACGTACGGAGGTGAGCGATTCGTACCGGCGCTCGCGCGCGCCCAGCGCGCCGCGGGCGTCGACGGTCACATCGTCACGATCTACGACGCGCGCCCGGTGCGCGGAGTTCCTTGCTACTCGTGCGGACGCCGCTTCAGCGGTCGCGCCCGCGGCGGCGGCCCGCTCTTCTTCTACCGGCTCTTGGTTTTGCTACGACGCCTGCGCCCCGACGTCGTACACACGCATCTCGCGCACGCGAAGTATTGGGGACGCCTCGCCGCCCTGCTCGTCGGAGCACCCTGCATCGTGCACACCGAGCACGCAAATGCATTCGAAGAACCCTGGCTGAAACGGATTCTCGCAAAGGCCCTCGATTACCGCACTGCTGCGGTCGTTGCTCTCTCGAATGCTCAGTCAGAGCGCATCGCTGAGATCGAAGGCGTTCGCCGCGAACGGCTTACGGTTATCCCAAACGGCGTCGAAGCGGCACCGCTTCCAATGGCCGGAACGCGGACTCGCGCGCGCGTTCGCGCCGAGCTTGGGCTGCAGCAGCGGACGCGCATCGTGCTCGCCATCGGGCGCCTCGATCCGGTGAAAGGGTACGATCTCGCGCTCGAGACGCTCGCCCTTTTGCCGTCAGAGACGGTGCTTGTCGTCGCCGGCGACGGCCCGCAGCGCGAAGCGCTTCTCGCCCGTGCCGCAGAGTTAGAGGTTCGAGATCGTTTCTTTCTTCTCGGTTATCGTTCGGACGTGTCACGGCTTCTCGATGCCGCCGACGTCGTACTTAACGCTTCGCGAAGCGAAGCGATGCCGCTCTCCGTTCTCGAAGCGCTCTGCGCCGGAGTTCCCGTCGTCACGACGCCGTGGCCGGGGGCGAGCGAGCTTGTCGATGCTCAGGCGGTTGCCGCGAGCTTCGACGCCGCAGCGATCGCCCGCGCACTCGAACGCGCGCCCGCGGTCACGGATCGCGCTTCAGCCGCCAAGAAAGCACGCGCGCACTTCTCGATCGAACGGACGGCCGCCGCATACGCATTGCTCTATCGCGATGCAGCCGAACGCGGGACGCTATTGCGCGAGTATCAACCCGTCGTTTGCCAAAATCTCTGACGGAATATACGGCGACCACGCCGGCTCGCCACCAGCTGCCCACGTCGCTTGGCGGTTCGGCACGAGAACCCGCGAATACGATCCGGCAAGGTGCGGTAACGGCTGCGCGTCACCCGTGGTATTGACGATCGCAGCGCACGCGCCGATCGGAGAACCATCCTCGTAGCAACGCCGGTACTCGCGTGCGAAGAGTCCGGGTGCAACTTCGAAGACGGTGACGTCCTCGTTTACGGGCGTCGCAATGCGCGGCCGGCTAGGAACAACAAGCTCGACCGGAAACGTCGTGTCGGCGACGCCGGCATTCCGCTCGGCGGGGTCGACTTCCGCGAGAAACTCTATCGAGTAGCGCTGATCGTAGACGATCCAATGGCTTGCAACCTGAAAGAACAGCCGTGCCGCGTCGGTGTCCTCCTCGACGACGTACCGCCGGTGCGCGTGATAGATCATGACGTCGTCGGCCTCGCGAACCCACGCTTGCGTATCCGAGCGTTGCTCCCATGCGTGTTCCGACATCGTTCCCTCGACGTTCTGCGATGTCGCCCACGCGAGGTCGTACGGATCGGAAGATGCGCCGTCATTCCCAATCACAGGGCGTGCCGCAGCACTGGAGAGCATCGCGGCGGCACGTTCGTACGCGACTTGCGGATACGGCGCGGAGTCGAACTCGACGGCCGTGGAGCCGTATTTGTACCGCCAGTAGCTTTCGTCGTAATAGCCACCGCTGTCGTCTTCGAATACGTCCGTCGCGTACGCGTTCTGCTGCGTCGCGCGCCGAAACGCATACCATACCGACGCGTCGGCGATATCGAGCGGCTCTTGTGCCATTCCGCCGTAGAAGCCGTCGGCGCGGTTGACGAGACGGCCACCGCTCGACGAGTGCTGGAAGGAGCGCGCATAACTGCCGTCGGAGGCTTGTAAGAACTGCGCTACCTGTCCGGCGCAGTTCTCGCCGTTCTCCGGAAAGAACGCCGAGTCGGGTCCATAGCCCGCGGGAACCGGACAATACGGCGTGATGTTCGGGTCGACGTAGATTGCGATGTGCTTGGCGCCGGCTGCGGCGAGCCGTGCCGACGTGTCACCGGGTGTCGAGCGATAGTACACCTCGTTCCAATCGACGTGTGCGGCCATCCAACTCGGTGAGATTCCTACGTTCTGCGCTTGCGTGCAGGTTTCGCCGGCTTGCGCGCAGGCGTACATCCAGTTCTGAACGTGCGACGGCCCGCGTGCGCCCGAGCTCTGAAGTTGCGACGACGCCTCTGCCGAGCACGCCACGAGCGCGCAGCCGAGTGCGAGCGCGAGCCTTACGCGGTGAGCCACTCGGCCTCGGCTCGCGACGCGATCTCCGTGGCGAGCACGTTCATGATCTGCTCGCGATCGTAATCGCGCGCGTAGCGCAGCCCCGAGAGTCCGAGCGCGCGCGCCAACGCGCGGTCGCCCGCAAGACGCCGAAGGGCGTCCGCAAGTGACTCCGCGTCGCCTGGAGCGCTGCAAACGCCGCCCGCAGCATCGGCGACCACGCGGCGAGCCTCTCCCGATGCGCTGAGCACGACGGGACAGCCCACTGCGAACGCGTCGAATATCTTCGTCGGAATGCTTTCGTTGATGCCGTCGCGCAGCACGACGATGGAGGCGTCTGACTCTGCGAGCGCGCCGACGGCTTCCGCACGCGGAAGCACTCCGTAGACGTCGACGTTTTCTATGCCCTCCGATGCGATGCGCACTTTTATGCGGTCGTAATCGGCGCCGGCTCCTACGAGCGCGACGCGTAGGTCTTCGTCTCGCAACAGTTTTGCCGCATCGAGCAGGAGGTCGAGCCCGTTGGCGATTCCCATGTTTCCCGTGAACGTTGCGACGAACTCACCGTTTCGGCGTTTGATCGTTCCGCGATGTGCCTCGACGTTGTCGCGCCCGTTCGGGGCGAAGAGGACGGGCGTCGTGCCGGATCTCGTACGGATGCGCTCGAGCGCCGTCGGCGTCACTGCCACGACGAGCTCCGCAGCTGCATAGAGCCGCGTCGCGACGGCGCCGACGACCCGCGCGAACCAGCCGTCGCTGCTCCACTCGCCCATTTGAATCGGAAGATCGGGAAAGACGTCACGCACGTCCACGATAAGCCGAGATCCGCGAAGCCAACGCAACGCAAGCGCGGGGAGCGCGAGCGTGATCGGCGGCGAGCTGACGACGACGACGTCGGCTCGTGCCGTGAAGAGCGCATAGAGGGTCGCGACGAAGGCGAAGCTGAGCCATGCGAGGTATCGTCCGTATCGCCGTGCAGTAGCCACGTGCAGGAGGCGCCGCACGCTGATCCCGTCGCGGATCTCCCGAACGAACAACTTTCCTCGGTATTCTTCGTGCACGCGACCGGCAGGAAAGCTTGGCATCGGCGCAACCACCGTCACGTCCATTCCCGTCGATCGCAGGGCCCGCGCGAGCGCTTCGATGCGGTGGGCCGCCGCACAAGGCTCGGGTGCGTAAAACTGTGTAACGACGAGCGCACGTGCCATCACGCAACTCCTCCGACGACGAGCGCGCGTACGCGCGACTTCGCCTGCAGCGCAAACGTGTATAGGAACTCGCCGACGCCACTCCAAAACGTGCGGCGTCGCACGACGTAGTTGTCGAGCCAGCGCACCTGCGCGCCGAACTGCGACTTGAATGCCTCCGAGCCGCGAAGGAAGTCGTACTCTCCGAAGCGTCGCTCGATCGCGCGCTCGAGCGCTTTTGCGAGCATACCGATTCCCGGAGAGTTACGCGGTGCATTGCGATCGCACGCGAGCATGTATACGCCCCACGATCGTTGCTCCGCATCGACGAATGCCGCTTGCGCGGCGATTGGACGATCCCCGGCGCGCATGACCGCTACCGTGCAGCACCCGTTTGCGTATGCTTCGCGAAAGAGCCGCCCGTACGTCTTGCGCGCTTTTCGAAGGTTTGTCTTCCAGCGCCGGTGATTGAGCTCGAGCAACGTCTCGATGTCGCGGTCGATCGTGCGGTCGTCGGACTCGACGAAGCCCGCGTCTTGCCACTGCCGATATCGCCGCAAAACGTATCGCAACGACTGCCGGCTGCTGCGGCCGCGCTCGACGTACTCGTGCCACGTCCCAGGGAGCGGCACGAAGGACGCTGGCGTCGGCGCGGGCGTCGAGATCGCATTGCCTTTTCCGAGCAGCGTGATGAGCCGCTTGACGCGCGGGTCGCGTACGTCAGCCGCACGAAAGAGGTTCCAACGGAGGTCGTCGATAGCGGTCGCGAGCGCGCAGATGGCAGCTTCCTCTTCGTCGCCGACGAGTACCCCGCAATAATCGGCGGTAGGATAGGCACCGAGTGCAAGCTCGCGATACAGGCGCGCGGGGCCGATGCGCATACCGCGTTCGACGACGAGGCAGAACGCGACGTAGGACGTGCCGCGCCGAACGCACAGCATCGTCCACGGGAGACGCATGGCAAGCATGAAGGCGCGCAGCCACGCCCAGGAGAGAAACACATTTCTGTGCGGGTCGCGTGCGTAGACGTCCTCGTACGCATCGCGAATGCGATCGAAGGCCTCGAGCGTCTCGATGCGATCGACGATCATGGAAGCGCTCCTCTCTCTACGCGTGCAAGGTTCTTTGCTTGGACGACGAGTCCAAAGAGCAGCCAGACGAACTTCGCGTCGAACAGGTCGACGAAGAACGAGACGAAGGCCAGAGCGACGAGACTCGCGATGCAGACGGCGCGGACGGTTCCAATGGTTCCGGTACGTGGCAGGCTTCGCGCCAAGAGCCACTGCGAGGCGCACCAGCCCGCAAGGAGCAAGAGCCCGATCAAACCGAGCTCCACGCCGTAATGCACGACGATATCGTGCGACGCGCGATGCCATCCGTCGTCGTACGTCTGGAAGATGCGCAGATACCAGCGATCGTAGACCGACGCGAAGCTTCCCGCTCCCGTGCCGACGAGAGGGTGTTGTAGGAACGCCGCGACGCCAACGTCCCAGATCGAGGTTCGACCACTACCGCCATTACCTGCATCGGCGAACGCGCGCGAGATCACGTTGGGAAAGAACGCGAGAGCGCCACCCAAGAGGACCATGAGTGCCGGCAGGATCCGCGTGAAGGCGCGCAACTGCACGGTCAATAGCAGCACGACGATCCCGAGTCCGATGAACGCTTCGCGTGACGCCGCGAGCGCCATCGCCCAAACCATGATTCCGATCGCGACGAGTGCGAGAACTGCGGGAAGATAGCGGCGCGTTCGCGCGAGCCATGCAAGGGCGATGCCGATCGGAAGCAGCAACCCGTCGCTATAGAGATTCGGATCGAGCGATTGCGTGCCGATCGTCAGGTTGATACGGTTGTAAGTTTGTAAATACTGCGTCTGCTCGACGCCTTGCGAGCGAAAGTCGTAGATTCCCATGATCCCTGCCACGACTCCACCGAGGAGGATCGCTCCGAGCAGTGGCGCAAGGTCCCCGCGCCGCATCGGATAGCAGGCGACGGCAAGATAGAGGCCGACGAGCTGAACCATCGTCATTGCCTCTTTTCCGGCCTCTGAGTCCATCGACCATAGCGTCGAGAGCGCCATCCACGCCGCAAAGAGTAGAATCCAAACCGTCGCGAGCGGAGGCGTTCGAGCGGCGCGTGTGCGAAACGCGTACACGAAGAGCGCGACGGCAGAGGCAACTCCCGCAAGTCGCGCTACGGTGCCCTCTTGTCCCATCTGCGTGAGGACGTCGAGCGGTGCGATGATAGCGTAGACCCCATACGGGAAGATGATGGGACGCATCCAGGCGATCCACGCCGCGAACGGCGTGACGATCGCCGCGCAGATCTCGAGAAGACCCGTCAGGCCTTTCGCCCCGATCGCGCGTGACGCCCATACGACGAATGCTCCCGCCACCGCCACCGCACCGAACAAGGGCAGACGCACGTCGTCGAGGCGTTTCGCTCCAGCGTACGTCACCGGGAGAAGAGTCTCCGCAAGGGTTTTCGCAATGACCAGCGCGCGAACTGCGCGTCGATCGCAACCCAGCCTTCGCCATGAGAGAGCGTGTGCGTCCCAATCGCCCCCGGGCGCTGCAACGACGATGCGTTGATGCGAGCGACGCACGTCTCCGAAAAAGCGTACGGCGTGAGAACGTCGATGCGCTGAATCGCGATCGCTCTCCCGTAGCGACCTCGGCAATCCTGCGCGGGACGATGCAGGATGCCGTCGCGCACGAAGAAGTTACCGGCAGGACGCGCACCCGCGACGTCGATCTTCGCGGGATTGCGCGCGTGCGCATGCCACGGACCGTGCGGGCTCTCCGACCAGAATATCCGCAGAGCGTAGTTCGGACCGTCGTCTTCGTCGGTGCAGAATAGCCACCAGCGGCCTTCGTAGGAGACGATCGTCGGGTCGACTGCTGCGATGCCGTCGAGAATGGGAGCGCTCAACTCCCGAACGGAGCCATTGAGATGGTAGGCACGCACTGAGCGGCGGCGGTGCTGCTCCGGCGTCATCCAAACCTCGCCGTCGACGTCCACGACGTGCGGATACGACGCGGCGCCCGCACCGATATCGACGGGACTGCGCTCTCCGTAGCGATCGTCGAGGTCGATGGAAACGATCGAGGGCGCTCCGGCGGCGACCGTCTCGCACAAGATTCTTGGTGCGCCGTCGTGGCCGCGTGTGATGAACGGGTCTGCCAAGAACTCTCGTTTGCCGCGCGCGAACCAGTGAAGCCACGCATTGCGCGGATCCGAGATGAAATCGTCTACCGACCGGTTCGTGACGGCGACGTCCCAACAAATCTCCTCGAAGGTAAAACGCAAAGCATGGACGACGATGCGCCTCGCTTCATGCCATGCGAACTTGAGCCAGTCGGCGAGGGTCACGTTGCGCTGAACGGGGCGCGACTCTCCTGCGAGGGCGGCAGCGTCTGGCGACGGTATCGCGAGCTCCTCGCGGACCCAGCGCGCTGCCAGACGCACGATGCGCTGCATCGTGCGCGCGTAGCGCGACGCGTACGGGAAGCGTCCCGAACGGCGCACGAGCAGTTCGCCGTCCCGCGTGCGCTCGATGAGGGCGACGTGCACGTACTGCGCACTCGTCGAAGCCTCCTCGAATGCGGGCATGCCGGCGCGCTCGCCACCAACTTCGAAGAACCACGACGGGCCTGCAGCGCAGTCCTCGCGCTCGTAAGCGGGGCGAAGATCGAGCACCGCCTGGGCTTGCGCGCGCTCGGTGCCCGACCGAACGTCGACGTGCTCCGCCAGAAGCGCGGGGACGATCCTTCGCATCCAGCGATTGGACCGGCGCGACGTGAGAACGGCCAGATGCACGTTATGCCGCTCCCGCCAAAGAGGCGCCGCGAGCGAGGCCGCGGCCGACGACGTGAACGTCAAACCCGGCAGCGTTCCAACGATCGAGATCCATCGCGTTTCGTGTGTCGAGGAGAAGGCGCGATCGAACGAGTCGCCCGACGCGCTCCGGATCCAGATCGCGGATGACTGCGTGGTCTGTCACGAGGATCAGTAGATCCGCGTCGCGCGCCGCAGCCTCGAGATCGGCAACGACGTTTCCACCGTAGTTCGTAACGAGCGGATCGTACGCAACGACGTCGTACCCGGCGTCGCTTAAGAGACGCTCTATCGCGAGTGCCGGCGTCTCGCGCGCGTCGTCGACGTCTGGTTTGTAGGCAGCGCCGAGCAGCGCGACCTTGCGTCGCGTTCCGCCGGTTGGTACGAGATTGCGCGCCAGCCGCACGACTAAGTGCGGCATTCGTTCGTTCACGCGGCGAGCCGTTTGAATCAACTCGCTCGCAAACGGATTCGCATCGGCGAGAAACTGCGGGTCGACCGGAATGCAGTGGCCCCCAACACCGGGGCCGGGCGAGAGAATGTCGACGCGAGGATGGCAGTTTGCCAGGCGAATCGCTTCCCACGCATCGATGCCGAGCGCCTCCGAGAGCACTGCAAGCTCGTTTGCAAACGCGATGTTGACGTCGCGATATGCGTTCTCGACGATTTTTACGGTCTCGGCCGTTACGAGGTCGGTAACGTGAATTTCACCGCGTGCGAACGTCGCATAGACGGTGCGCGCCATCTCGGCGTCGATCGTTCGCCGGCCTCCGACGATGCGATCGTTCCATAGCAGCTCTTCGACGATCTTGCCGGGCAGAACGCGCTCCGGACAGTGCGCGAGGTGAATCCCGTCGAGGTCGATACCGAGCGGCAGAAACGTCTTCTTCGCCACGGCGGCCGTCGTACCGGGAGGAACGGTCGACTCCAGGATAACGAGGTTTCCTTCTTGCACCAGAGGTCCCACCGACGCAAAAGCAGACTCCACGGCGCGAAGATCGGGGCGGTGATCGATCGTTGGCGTCGGCACGCAAATGACGAAAGCTTCCGCCGGGTACGGCATCGGTGACGGATGTAGTCTTCCGCTCGCAAGCGCGCGCTGCGCAATCTCGCGAACTCCGTGTTCCGCAAAGTCGGCACGTCCCGACGCAAGCGTCGCGATCAAGCGTTTGTCGACGTCGTATCCGACGACTTCGTGCCCGCTCTCCGCGAGCATCGCAGCCGTCGGCAAGCCGATGTATCCGAGTCCGACGACGGTTATTTTCATGCCGTCCCTCCTACGGGGCCGGCTAAAAGGCCGGCAAACTGCGCTGCGTTTCTCTCCGGATCGTGCAAGCGTTGTGCGCGCTCGCACGCGCGATCTGCCCGTGCGCGACGTTCGCCAACGTCCACGGCGTCGAGAATTGCACGCGACAACAGATGCGGCTGGTTGGGCGGAGCCGTAAACGCACAGTCGGCGTCGAGCAGCTCTCCAACCGATCCCGAGCGGGTTGCGATGCACGCGATTCCGAGGCTCGCAGCCTCGATGAGAATGGAAGGCACGCCCTCCATCTCGCGCACGCCGTCGTCACGACTTGCGAGAATCACCGCGTCGTAGTAGTCTTCGCGAAGCTCGCGCAAGAGACGTTCGTGCTCAACGTATCCCCGAAACGCAACCGCACTGCGGCACGGAAGCGTCGCCACCCGAGCCCGAATTCGTGCCTCGAGCGGACCCGTGCCGGCCAGCGTGAGGTGCAATGCGGGCTCTACCGCATGGGCCCGCGCGAAGGCGGTAACGAGGTCGTCGTGGCCTTTCGTCGGAACGAATGCCGCGGCGCAGAGGAGCCTCACGGACCCGCGCGATGCCCGCGCACGTGCGGAGCGCGCAAGCGCCGTACCTAAACGAACGAGAACGAACTTCTCGGCGCTTTTCGGCGCCAGCGCTACGAGGCGTTCGCGCCCGGCCTCGGAGATCGAGCGTACGAAGCTCGACGCGGCGGCCTTTTCTGCAATCATGTTGTTCTCGAAGATATCCCAGCGATGAGCCGTCGCGCTCCACCGAATGCGGTTTACGCGCGCGACCACGTAGGCCGCCGTCGCCGGCGTCGAAAGCCAGTACGCGTGGACGTGGTCGATCCTTTCGGCATGGAAGCGCTCGGCGAGGGCGAGCGCGCGCGGGAAAATCGCGACGTTCTTTATCTTCGCAACAACGGAGCGCGGCGCCATGATGATCTCGGCCAGCGCCGTGAAGCACGCGCGCGGCGCGCGGCGAAACGCAGCGGCTGCTCGCCCGAGCGTGACGAGGTCTAATGGAAATTGAACGACTGCCGTGGCGCCGCACGCGTCCCTGGTCACTCCGCGCTCCGGGCGAAGTGGGGCGACGGCAAGATACGAGACGTGCTCGTGGAGCGCTGCGAGCTCCGCCGCTAGATACGGTTCGCCCGTTCCGCACGGAAAAGCAGACGAGATCACCGCGAGTCTCATGCAGCCCGGTGGAAGACGACTTCCGCAGCGGTTTTGATCATGAGCGCGACGTCCATGGCCGGCGACCAGTTGCGGAGATAGAAGAGATCGTAACTGAGGCGCTGCTC
>JASHPC010000055.1 GCA_030038335.1 Vulcanimicrobiota bacterium | reverse complement strand
AAGGTATCAGCGATCTCATCACGCAACCGGGACTCATCAATCTCGATTTCGCCGACGTCAAGACGATCATGACGGACGCGGGGTCCGCAATGATGGGGATCGGCGAAGGCTCGGGCGAGCACCGTGCCGCCGATGCCGCGCAGAAAGCGATTGCGTCGCCGCTTCTGGAGACGACGATCGAGGGCGCGCGCGGCGTGATCTTCAACATCACGGGCGGCCCGGACATGGCGATGTACGAGGTCAACGAAGCTGCAGAGATGATCAGCCGTGCCGTCGATCCGGACGCGCAGATCATCTTCGGCGCGTCGATCGACAAGACGATGCAGGGGAAGGTGCGCGTCACCGTTCTCGCTGCAGGCTTCGGCGCGGGACGCAGTTATCGCGGCTCCGTTGCGGGCTTCACGTTCGACTCCGGAAAGTTCGAGACGGTCGCGCCTGCGAGCATGGACGACATCGAGGTGCCCGCGTTCCTGCGTTACAGAGGCTAGCGTACCGCTCGCCGCGCGCGTTGTCATCCCGAGCGTAGGTGCGTAGCACCGAAGTCGAGGGACCGTCGGGGAAGTCGGAGGAGATGCCATACTCAGCGCGCGTGCTGACGGACAGCGTCAGCGATGCGGGGATACGTCTCACCACGTTGGAGGTGACGTTTCCCCGCTTCGTTTTGGCTGAGTTCAACACGCACCGGCAGTTTTCCAGAAACTCGGCGAGCAGCAGAGCGGTGCCGACGTCGAAGTTCGTCGAACGCGCCGAGAATGATCCGGTGCTGCCGCTCGAGTGGGGTCGCAATAAGAAAGGCATGCAGGCCAGCGAGACGATCTCGGGCGAGGACGCGCAAGAAGCGATGCGGGCGTGGCTGGAAGCGCGCGACGCGGCCGTGGAGACCGCGCAGAAGCTGCAGCACCTCGGCGTCCACAAACAGGTGGTCAATCGCGTTCTCGAGCCCTTCCTGTGGCATACGGTGATCGTGACCGCGACGGAGTGGGCGAACTTCTTCGAGCTGCGTTGCTCGCCAAACTCGCAGCCTGAGATCCGCGAGGCCGCAATGCGCATACGCGACGCAGTGGCCGCGAGCCATCCGGAGCGCGTCTCGATGGGCGAATGGCATCTGCCGCTCGTCCAGCCGGATGAAAGCGGGCTCGAGCTCGAGACGAAAAAGCGCGTTTCGGCGGCCCGATGCGCCCGCGTTTCGTATCTAACGCACGAAGGCACGCGCGAGATCGAAAAAGACCTCGAGCTTTACGAGCGCCTGCGTCATGATCGTCATCTCTCGCCGTTCGAGCATGTGGCGACGCCCACGGCGGACACAGCGTTTCATGCGAATTTTCGCGGCTGGACGCAGATGCGCCAAGAAGTGGAGAGTACCCGGTAGCGCTTTCGGGGCAGCTACCTAGCGCGCAGTAGCGTGTCTACTCCGTAAGTGGCGGGCGCTTAAGCGCCGCAGCTCGCTCGTGGATCTGCGGCTTGCTTTCGAGCCTATAAGCGGCGGCGGCTCCCGTGATGGCCCACGTTTTCAGGGCGACCTTACGAGAGTACCCCTTAGCGGCGAGACGGCGCCCAGATTCGTGCAGAAGCCGCGCCCCCTCTTGCGACGGGGCCGAAGTTGTGGCATAAGGAATACATTAAAACTAGGTGAGAGCCGGGTCGCTCACCGGATAGTCCGTCAGAAAAAGAGGTCGGGATGGCTCTTTCTGCACAAGCGCGGCTGGATGCCGCGCATGGCCTTGCTTTGGGCATCGACGAGGAGGCGATCCGGTACATACCTGCCGGATTCGCGATTCGCCATGACGTTCTCGCATACGGAATCGACGGGAGTGAGCTTCTTGTTGCTGTTCCAGACGACGGAGCCGCAACGATCGATAGAATTCGGCTGCTTACGGGCATGCGCGTGCGGGCGACGACGTTTGCGCGCGAAGAGATACGACGATACCTTGCAATTGCGTACGAAGGAAACGCCGCGCGAAGAGAAGAGGCATCGTCTGCGCCCGCTGTGCGGCTCGTGGACGAGATTCATGCGGCCGCGGTGCGATGTCACGCTACTGACGTGCACATCGAGCCCATGGCATCTGGAGGGCGCATCCGCCAACGTGTGGACGGCCGCTTGTCTGAGGTTCGCGTGCTCGACGGTGACCTTTACGCGCAGGTCGTCGCTCGCGTCAAGGTTTTGGCGTCGCTCGACATCGCGGATCGAAGACAGCCGCAGGATGGCCGCTATTCGTTCTGCATCAGCGGTCACGCCGTTGACGCCCGCATCTCTACTATGCCGACGATCGGCGGCGAACGAATCGCGATGCGTCTCTTCGACTCCGCGCGCCAGCGCCCGTGTCTGGACGAGCTCGGGATGGACAAGGAGGCCGTGCGGCTCTGTCGCCGCATGCTGCGTGCTCCCCACGGCTTTATCGTTGTCTGTGGTCCGACGGGCAGCGGCAAAACGACGACGCTCTACGCTGCGCTGGAAGATCGAAAGTCGGAGCTAGAGCATTTTTGCACGATAGAAGACCCGATCGAGATGCGCCTAAACGAGGTGGCTCAGGTGCAGGTAAACGCACGCGCCGGCGTTACGTTTGCGCGGGCACTGCGCGCGGTGCTGCGTCAGGACCCAGACGTCATTATGGTCGGAGAGATGCGCGACGGAGAGACTGCGAACGTAGCCGTGTCCGCTGCTCTGTCGGGCCAACTCGTTCTCGCAACGCTGCATAGTTTTGATACCGCGCACGCAGTTCAGCGCCTTGTGGATCTTGGAGTTCCAAGGCACGCAGTCGCTGCGTCCCTGACTGGGATCATCGCGCAGCGACTCGT
>JASHPC010000007.1 GCA_030038335.1 Vulcanimicrobiota bacterium | reverse complement strand
ACGCATCGTCCCAAAGAATCGCGGCGCATCCTTCCGGCGACGCGACGGAGTACGTGCTGTGCTCGAGCATGACGACACGGTCGGCAATTCCCAGCGCGAGCGCACCACCAGATCCACCCTCGCCGATCACCGTCGCGACGATTGGAACCGGTGCCTCGGTGAACGCGACGAGCGACTGGGCGATCGCCTCCGACTGTGCGTGCTCTTCCGATGCGATACCGGGATCGGCCCCTTTGGTGTCGATGAACGTGATAATCGGCAGCCCAAAACGGACGGCAAGGTTCGCGAGACGCTTGACTTTGCGGTATCCCTCCGGGGCGACCATCCCGAAGTTTCTGCGCAAGTTCTCTTTCGTGTCGCGCCCGCGCTGCTGGCCGATCGCGACGACCGCCCTGCCGTGCAAGAGGCCGAAGCCGCCGACGATCGCTTCGTCGTCGCGGTAATACCGATCTCCGTGGAGCTCGTCGAAATGGTCGAGCCTGCCGATGTACTCGAGCGCCGTCGGCCGATTGGGATGACGCGCGATGTGCACCTTCTGCCACGGCGTCGGTGCGCCGTAAACGTCGCGCAGAATCTCTTGATACTTTGCTTCGAGCGCACCGATCTCACTCGCCATATCGACCGGCTGATCTGCAGAAACGGCACGAAGCTCGGAGATGCGTCGCTCGAGCTCGAACAATGCTCTCTCGCGATCGGCGAACGGGTTCACGCGTTCAACCACTGCGCGCGGCGGGACGCGCCCTTTGCGGCGTAGGCGAGGAACCGCGCGAGCGCGTCCTTGATGAAGCGCCGCTCGACGACCATGTCGATGTGTCCCTTTTCGAGCAAGAACTCCGCCGTCTGAAAACGGTCCGGTAGCTTTTGGCGAATCGTTTGCTCGATCACGCGACGCCCTGCGAAGCCGATCATCGCTCCGGGTTCCGCGATGACGACGTCGGCTTGGAACGCAAACGACGCCGAGACGCCGCCCGTCGTTGGGTCTGTGAGCACCGTCAGCAGGATATTGCCGTCGTTCATGAAGCGCGTAACCGCGGCGGTCGTCTTCGCGAGCTGCATCAGCGCGAACATGCCCTCTTCCATGCGCGCGCCTCCCGACGCAGTGAAGATAACGCATGGGATGCGCTTGCGCGTCGCTTCTTCGAGCAGCATAGCGATGCGCTCGCCGACCACGGTCCCCATCGTCCCGCCGCGAAAATGAAAATCCATGACGGCAAGCGCAACGTCAAAGCCGCCGATCTGCCCGATGCCGCATACGACGCCCTCGCTCAGGCCGCTCTTCTCGCGGTCCGACGCGATCTTCGCGGGATAACTCTTGCGATCGCTCCACTCGAGCGGATCGCCGGTTCTCACTTCCGCTCCGATCTCCGTAAAGTCACCGTCGACGATCGTCGAGATGCGATCGTATGCGCCCATCCGAAAATGATAACCACAGCGAGGGCAGACAAAGAGATTTGCCGCTAGATCGCGGCGGTAGATCATCTCACCGCAGCTCTTGCACTTGCTCCATTGCGCCGCGTCGCGCTGCTCGTTCTTGCCACGGCGAACGTTCAGCCACTCCGGCATCGGCACCATCAGGCAGCCTTTCCCGGAAAGAGCCGCTGCGCGTACAGCTTGCGCAACTGCTTCAGGTAGTTCACGATTTCACGATTGTTCAGCTTCGACTGGCCCGTCGTGCGATCGGTGAAGACGTAGGGAATTTCTACGACTCTCCCATAGTGCGCTTTCGCGATTACTTCGAGTCCGATCTTGAAGCCGATGGGATCGAGCTTCACTCGATCGAGCGCGTCGCGACGCACGAGAAAGTACCCGCTCGTGATGTCGCGCACGTTCGTCAGCGGACGCGCGAGAGCGCAGGCGACGCGCGACGTAACGATGCGCCGCATCGGCCAGTTGCTGATGCCGCCGCCCGAAATGTACCGGCTCCCGACCGCGAGGCCGTAGCCGGCGTCGAGAGCCGCGACCATCTTCGGCAGAATGCCGACGTCATGGCTGAAGTCGGCGTCCATCGCGCCGACTGCGCGCGACTCCGGACGAGCGGCGCCCCATCCGTCGATGACGCCGCTGGAGAGACCTAGTTTGCCGGGCCGATGGAGGCAACGGACAGGCAACTCGGCGGCGAGACGATCGACGATAGCGCCGGTGCCGTCGGGGGAGTTATCGTCAACGACGATGATCTCTGCATCGAGCGCGTTCGCCTTGCAGACGTCGTCGATCGCCCGGAGCAGCTTCTCGATACCGCCCGCTTCGTTATATGTTGGGATGACCATCGAGAACGGAGTCGTCGCCATGCTGTGTCGTTGATATACGACGTGGGCGCTGCCTACTCCGTTTGCGCGGCACGCTCGTAATCGAGCACCACAAGTAGTGCGAGTGCAGCCGTTTCCGTCCGCAGAATTCGCCGCCCGAGCGAGACGACGACGGCGCCGGCGTTTCGTGCCGCGGCACTTTCTTCCAGCGTAAAACCGCCTTCCGGTCCCACGACGACGAGCACGCGCGAAGCATTGCGCAAGAGACCTGGAAGGCGCTCGCGCAGCGTCTCGTTCGCACTCTCCCACGCGAAGATCGTGCAGTCGTACTCGCCAAAACGTCGCAGGAGGCCGGCGTACGAAATCGGTGTCGCGACGACCGGAATCTCTCGCCGGCCTGACTGTTCGGCCGCGCTGCGCGCGATGCGATTCCAGCGCGCGACACGTTCTCCAGCCGGGCTTCGCACGACCGTTCGTTCGCTCGTGAAGGGAACAATCGCGGCCGCTCCGAGTTCGGTTGCTTTTTCGATCACAAAGTCCATCTTCGCGCCTTTGGGAAGCGCTTGCGCGACGTCGATGCGCACGTCGTCATCGGGAAGCACGTCGACCTCTTCGACGAGCTTGGCACCAAGATGGCGCGAGTCGCCCTCCAACTCCGCAACGAAGGCTCGGCTCGCGGAGTCGACGATCTCGATGCGGTCGCCGGCGTGAAGCCGGAGCACGGCATTGATATGATGCACGTCGGCGTCGTCAATTGCAATGCGGTCGCCCCGTTCGTGCATACCCTGCACGAAGAAGCGTGCGCTCCGCGTCATTGAGGTCGAAACGCGTCCTTTACACGATC
>JASHPC010000054.1 GCA_030038335.1 Vulcanimicrobiota bacterium | reverse complement strand
TTACGTCGGCGTTACTGCAGTTGCTGTAATACTCGACCGGTGCGGGCGGAAAGACGCCCGGGCCGAGCGCTTGGACCGCGACGCCGAGCGTCGGGTTCCAGCACGCGTACTGGCGCAGCTCCTGCGCGTAGAAGTCGTTCTGACCTCCCGTCGAGTTCGCCATCTGATATCCGAAGTTGTCGTAACGGAGGCTCATGTTGAGCGAGAGGCGATCGGTCGGGTGCCACTGATCGGAGATCATATAGTTGGAGAAGTGTGGAACGACCGTGTTGTACGTGCCCGAGGCGTCGTAGTTCCAAAGCGTTGACCACGCTGCTCCAGCTGCCGAAGCTGCGCCCGTGACGACTGGCTCGCCGACGTAGTTGCTGACCAAAGCGTTGCTCGTGTAGCTGTTACCGCTCGGGTCGAGACTGCTCGCGCAAGGAACGGCCGTCATCGAGGTCTTGCCCCAACACGTGTACGTGTCTCCGGACCTCGAAATGAGTCCGACCGGCGATACTTCGCCGAGATAGCCCGTGTTGTTGAACCGCGTCGTGTTCGCTTGAATGTAGTTCGCGGTGAACTGGACGAGGTGCTGATCGGAGATTTGGTTGGCGTAGCGAAGCTGTCCGCCGCCAGTGTGCGTGATCAGCAGATAGTTGGGCGAGATGCCCGTGAAGAGATACTCCTCTGTCGCCGCGCTCGTCGGCCCGTCTTCGGTCCAGTCCGTGAAGAGCGAGTAGGCGTACACCGCGAGATAGGAGTTGTTGTCGAATGGGTGGGTCCACTGCAACTTGAGCGCTCCCACGTCGTTGTGGAAGTTGTCGCCGTTGTAGTTCGTCGGCATCGCTCCGAAGAACGAGCCTGCAGGCGCGTTCGGCTGCGAGTAGAGCACGATCGGCGCCGTAGGTAGCCCCGTCGCTGGATCGTTCACGGGCGTTCCGAACGGGAGATTGTACGTGTACGCGCCCATGTACGTGACGGGACCCGAGCCAAACGCTCCGACGTCGCCGTACCCCATCGCATCTTCACCCCAGAGCAATCCTGGGCCGGTCGATTGCGGACTTGAGTAGACGAACGTGTCCATCGCAGAATCGCTCCAGAGCGCCTGGATGTCGTCGCGCTGGCCGTCGTGCCGTTGGATTCCGAAGTGCAGGTTGACGACGTTCTCACGATCTGTCAGTAACGAGAGACCGCCGAAACCACCCCAGAATGGAATGTTGCATCCTGAGGCGCCGTAATCGGGATTTGCCGGGTTGCCGGGGACCGTGCCGTTGAAGATTTGCGTCGGGCCGCAGTCCGGAACCACGCCTTGGCCCGTGTACGTGTCGTTGAAGAAGTAAGGATTGTACGCCGAATAGTTCGAGCCTGGCTCCATGAGGCTCGCGCCGTCGTCGTTGTTCGTCAGAATCTTCGGCGACTCGTCGTAGCCGCTGAAGCCGACGTAGTACGAGAAGTTGCGATCCGGCGTTGCGCCGCCCGCTTCGAAACGCGCTTCATGATAGAAGCCGGGTGCGCCGACGGTGGCGCTGATATCGGCGTAGCCCGGATATGTTCCGGTCTTGATAACCTGATTGACGAAACCGGAGACGCCGTTCGAAGCGATGTCCGCCGGTCCACCTCCGGTATACACTTGCAGCTCCTGCAGACCGAGATTGGAACCTGTCGAGGACGTGTAGTTGTCGAACGCGCGGTTCACCGGGATACCGTCATACTCAAAGCCGGTCGTAAACGGATTCTGCCCGTGAATAACGACGGCTTGGTTCCATCCCATACCGCCGGTGCCTATGACGAGGCCCGGCACCGATGCGATGGCCGAGTAGATGCTTGCGAGATTGCCTCCGCCACCGAGAGCGGAAGAGGCTTGCTGTTGCGCCGGCGTGACGTTATAGAGATCGCCGCCGTCTCCCGGCTTGACGAGGCTCGCGGCGTTAACACGCGCGTGCGCGATAACGGCGAGTTGACGAGGCGCCGTCAGAACGACTTGCTGCGTCTGATCGGCAAAAACGGTGTTGCCCGAAATTGACACGTCCTGATAGCCGTCTTTGTGGACGCTCAGCGTGTATGTATCGGGCTGCAGCACGAGGAACACGAAGTGTCCCTGTGCGTCCGTCGTCGTGGTAGCTTCCTGCGATGGCGAGTTCGCGGTGACGGTCGCACCGGCGACCGGCGCTCCCAAGTCATCGTGAACGACACCTGCGATACCACCGGTGGTCGCTGCCAGTGCCCATGTTCCCTGAAGCAAGAAACCGGCCGACAGTATCGCTGCCAATACCACACGACGGAGGGTTCGTGTTGAACGCATTCCCAAAACCCTCATTAAGTTGTGGTGATAGTACGCCGCCTTACTCTCAGGCGACGTTAAGGTGCCATCTTCGGCCGGAGGCCGGTCGTTCCTTTATCTATCCTTAATGTGCGAGCAACAGCTTGGGAATCTCGCTTGGCCGCTCAGCGACCCGAACGCCCACTGCCTGGAATGCCTCAATCTTGCTCTGGGCGGTCCCGAACGAGCCCGATACGATCGCGCCGGCATGCCCTAACGATTTGCCGGGTGGAGCGTTCCGGCCCGAAATGAAGGCAACCACCGGTATCCCCGCGAGGTGCTCGCCGATCCAGGCGGCGGCCTCTTCTTCGTCGGAGCCGCCGATCTCGCCGCAGATGACCAAGGCCTTCGTCTGGGAGTCGTTCGCGAACTCGCGGAGCACGTCGACGTATGTGGTCCCGATGATCGGGTCCCCACCGATGCCGACGCACGTCGACTGCCCGAGTCCTGCGCGCGTGAGGCCATCGACGACTTCGTACGTAAGCGTTCCGGAACGCGAGATGAGGCCCACGTGTCCTTGTTTGAAAACGTGACCGGGCATGATACCGACGGAGGCTTTCCCCGGCGATATGAGCCCGGGACAGTTGGGCCCGATGATGCGCATGCCGCTCGTCGTGCCGACGACCTTGAGCGTGTCGTGCACGGGAACGCCCTCGGTAATGCAGATTGCGAGCGAGATGCCCGCTTCGTGCGATTCGTAGAGCGCATCTGCGGCAAATGGAGCCGGCACGAAGATGACGTTGTGCGTCGCGCCGGTTGCGTCGACGGCTTCTTTCACCGAGTCGAAAACCGGCAGTCCGTGCTCGCTCTTCTGTCCACCCTTTCCGGGCGTCACGCCGCCGACGATCTGCGTGCCGTACGCGAGCATGCGACCCGTGTGATACGAGCCCTCTCGCCCGGTGATGCCTTGCACGATCACCTTCGAGTTCTGGTCGAGGAAGATGCTCATGCCTGGCTCGCGATCTGAACGGCTTTTGCAGCGCCTTCATCCATCGTCTCTACCGGCGTCATGCCGGCAGCGGCGAGAATTGCGCGTCCTTCTTTTTCGTTCGTTCCCGTCAAGCGAATGACGAGCGGCACCTTTCGGGCTTGCGTCTGCTTCAGCGCGGTGACGATGCCGTTCGCGACTTCGTCGCCGCGCGTGATCCCGCCGAAGATGTTGATGAAGAATACCTTCGCGCCGGTGTGATTCATCACGAGCTCGTAACAGTTGCGCACGCGCTCCGCGCTCGCGCCGCCACCGACGTCCAAGAAGTTCGCGATCTTTCCTCCGGCGTTCGAGACCGCGTCCATCGTCGCCATCGCAAGCCCCGCGCCGTTCGCCATCGTGCCGACGTTGCCGTCGAAACGGCGAAAGTTCCGAATGCCGACGCCCGCTTGCGCCGCGAGCGTCTCGTCTTCGTCGAGCGGCAGTACTCTCTGCCACTCTTCGAACTCTTTGTGCCGGAAGAGCGCGTCGTCATCGAGCTCGACTTTTGCGTCGGACGCGATCACCTTGCCGTCTTCCGTGAGCGCAAGTGGGTTGATCTCTACGAGTCGCGCGCCGTATTTGAAGAAGAGCTCGTAGAGCGCACCGGCGATCATCGGAAACGCGCGCCGGTATCCTGCGTCGAGTTCGGCACCGCTTGCGAGCTCTCTGCCGATGAATGGTGAGTAGCCGACGGCTGTGTCGACGAAGTGTTTCGCAATCGACTCGGGATGCTGCTCTGCAACTTCTTCGATGTCCATACCGCCGAAGCGGCTCACCATGACAACAGGTCGCTTGTGCGCGCGATCGACGGTGATCGCACAGTACGCCTCTTTCGCGATCGGAAGCCGCTCCTCGACGAGCACCGAACGAATCGGCTCGCCCTTTGGGTTCTGGCGATTCGGCGGCATCGGCGTCGCCATGATTTCGCGCGTCACGCTGCGCGCTTCGTCCGCAGTGGACGCGAACTTGATCTTGCCGGCCTTACCGCGTCCTCCCATGAGAACTTGCGCCTTCACGACCCAGTTGCCGGGATGCTCGGCGACAAACGTCGCTGCGTCTTCCGCGTTCGTGCAATGCTGCGAGCGCGGCACGGGAATGCCAGCCCGCCGGAAGAGCTCCTTCCCTTGGTACTCCATCAAATTCATGTGCGCCGCGCGTATTCAAGTATCGATTGCCGAGAACCTCGCGCGCGCGAATCAGAGCTTTCCGAGAAGCGAGCGGGCGATGATGATCTGTTGGACTTCAGACGTGCCTTCATATATCTCGGTGATCTTCGCGTCGCGATAGTAACGCTCCACGGGAAACTCGGTCGTGTAACCGTATCCGCCGTGAATTTGCACCGCTTCGGACGCGTGCACGCGCGCCGCGGTGGACGCAAAGAGTTTCGCTTCGCTCGCAGCGAGCGCGAAGGGTTCGCTCGCATCGGCGAGCGACGCCGCTTCGTAGACGAGCAGTCGCGCTGCAGCGAGATCCGTCGCCATGCGCGCGATCTTGAACGAGATGCCTTCGAACGCACCAATAGTCTTACCGAATGCCTGCCTCTCGCTTGCGAACTTCACCGACGCGTCGAGGCACGCGCCGAGGATGCCCGTCGCCTGTGCGGCGATACCGATCCTCCCCCGCGTGAGCGCGGTCATCGCGCCACTGAATCCCATTCCTTCGTTGCCGAGTAATGCGTCGGCGTTGACACGCGCGTCCTCGAACGCGAGATCGCACGTGTCGCTCGTGTGGACTCCAAGTTTCTCGGTGACGCGCTCGACGCGTACGCCGGGGGTCGACGGGTCGACGAGAAACGCGCTGATGCCGCCGGCGCCGGCGCCACCGGTACGAAACATTGCCATGACGACGGCAGCGAAACGTCCACTGCTGCACCACTGTTTGCGACCGTCGAGTACGTATGCGTCGCCGTCGCGCGTCGCAGTGGCGCGAATCCTTGCGGCGTCGGAGCCGGCGTCGGACTCCGTCAGCGCAAAACCGGCGATTGCGTCCCCGGAAGCGAGCCGCGGCAGCCACGTCTCTTTCTGCGCTTCGGTGCCGAGCTTGTCAATCGCGGCACAGATCATCGAATGCACGGAGAGCGTCACCGCCGTTCCCGCGTCGACGCGCGAGATCTCCTCGATCGCGAGCGCATATGCAACGTAACCGGCAGCACTTCCGCCGTGGCGCTCCGGAACGAGCATGCCCATCAAACCGGCGTCGTTCAGCTTCGTGTAGAGCGCGCGCGGAAAGACGTGCTCGCGATCCCAAGCGGCAACGTGCGGCGCAATCTCTTTGCGCGCGACGTCGGCAGCGAGATCGCGAATCGTCCGCTGCTCCGGTGTAAGCTGCATTTACGCTGGATATTCGAAAAAACCGCGGCCGCTCTTGCGTCCGAGACGGCCGGCCGCGACGTACTGCGCGAGCAGCGGGCAAGGCCGATATTTCGAATCTCCGAAGCCGGCGTGCAGCACTTCCATGATCGAGAGGCACGTGTCGAGGCCAATGAGGTCGGCGAGCGCGAGCGGTCCCATGGGATGATTCATGCCGAGCCTCATCACCGTATCGATCGCCTCGGGCGTTGCGACGCCTTCGTAGAGTGCGTAGACGGCTTCATTGATCATCGGCAAGAGCACGCGATTCGAGACGAAGCCAGGAAAGTCTCGTACCTCGACCGGTGTCTTGCCGAGCTGTTGCGCGAGACGGTCGACCGCTGCGAACGTTTCTTGCGATGTTTCGAGACCGCGAATGACCTCGACGAGCGGCATCACCGGAACCGGATTCATGAAGTGCATGCCGATGACGCGGTCCGGCCTTCGCGTAGCGGCGCCAAGTTTCGTAATCGAGATCGACGACGTGTTGCTCGCAAGAATCGCACTTGGCGGCATGAGCTCGTCAAGCGTCGCGAAGAGATCGAGTTTCGTTTGGAGTTGCTCGGTTGCGGCTTCGATTGCGAACTCCGCCTGCAAGTGGTCGAGCTCCGGCTTCGGACAGATCAACCGCAGCGCGTTGTCGCGCTCGTGCTCGCTGATGCGCGACTTCTCAACCGCGCGATCGAGGTTCTTGCGAATGACGCCGACTCCGCGCTCGATGAACGCGCGGTCGCGATCGTGCAACAGCACGGTGTGGCCGTGTTGCGCCGCGACCTGCGCGATGCCCGAGCCCATCTGCCCGGAGCCGACGATGAGAATTTCCATTACACGTTTGTCACCCTGAGCGTAGCGAGCGAAGCGAGCGAAGTCGAAGGGCCGTATACATGCTTTGCGGTGATCCCTCGACTACGCGCCTTCGGCGCTACGCTCGCGATGACAACCATGATGCTAGTCGACGCGGACGAGGAGCGCGTCGCCTTGGCCACCACCGGAGCAGATCGCCGCAATGCCGACGCCGCCACCGCGTTTGCGGAGCTGATTGACGACCGTCGCCGTGAGACGCGCGCCGGAGGCGCCGATGGGATGTCCCATCGCGACGGCACCGCCGAACTTGTTAATCGCCGAAACATCGAGGCCGAGGTTGCGCGCGGACGTAATCGCGACCGACGCAAAGGCTTCGTTGATCTCCCAAACGTGCACGTCGCGTGGGGTCAGGTGGTGCTTGTCCATGAGACGCTGCGCCGCCATCGCGGGAGTGAGCGCGATATACGGTGAGTCCCATGCCGCGCCCGCGTGATCGACGATCGTCGCAAGCGCTTCGAGTCCGCGCTCTTTTGCATACGACTCGTGCGCGAGAACGAGCGCGGCAGCGCCGTCGTTGACGCCTGGCGCGTTGCCCGCGGTAATCGTGCCATCGCGCTCGAGCGGCTTGAGCTTCGCGAGCGCTTCGATGCTCGCGTCGGGCCGCACGGCTTCGTCGCGCTCCACGACCGTATGCGGCACGTCACCGGTAACGAAGGGCGCGTATTGCTCGTAGTCGAGCGTGAATCGCTGCGACGGCGAGTGATCCCACACGGCGCTGCGGCCGCCTACCGCGGCGGGAACGCGCAACTCGCCGCGTTTTGGCAACGTATCAACGACGATCTTGCCCTTCGCTCTCGTCGCGACGCGAACAGGAACGATCTCATCGGCAAAGTTTCCCGCCTCGTGCGCAGCGTGCGCGCGCTTATGGCTCTCGTAGGCAAATGCGTCCTGCTCTTCGCGCGAAAGCTTCAGCTCGCTCGCGACGATCGCGCCCTGCGTCGACATCGTCATCGGAAAATACTGATCCCACAAGCCGTCGTAAATCATGGCGTCGACGAGCGTTCCGTCGCCGAAACGGTATCCGAATCGCGCGTCACGCAAGAGATAGGGCGCGTTCGACATCGACTCCATCCCGCCGGCTGCGACGACACGGTGCGCGTCCGCGTTGATCGCGCGCATGGCGTCGACGACGGCGAGCATCCCGGACGCGCAGACCTTGTTGACCGTCTCCGCCGTAACGCTCTTCGCAAGGCCTGTCTTGAAGAGAACCTGGCGCGCGGGATTCTGCCCCGCGCCTGCTTGGAGCACTTGACCAAAGATGACGTGCTCGACGTCGCTCGGATCGACGCCGGAGCGCTCCAGCGCGCGCGCGAGCGCGGCTGCGCCGAGGGACGTTGCGGGCAACGAAGCGAGCGCGCCGCCGAGCTTGCCGAAGGGCGTGCGCGCGAAACCGAGGACGACCGTTGAACTCATGCCTGAGCCTTCTCCGAAAGGCTCGCGCGCGCCTAGGGTCCCTCGCACCGCTCGCGCTCGACTTGCAGCGTCACGTGCGTTACGTCGAAGCGCTCCCGAAGCGTACGCCGTAGTGCGTGCAGAGCGCCGGTCGTCCCAGTCTCCGCGTCGATCAGCACGTGCGCGGAGAGCGCGTTGGCACCGCCGCCGATCGCCCAAACGTGTAGCTCGTGCAGCGAGTCGACGCCGGACGTCGATCGAATCGCGCGTTCGACCTCGCCGATGTCGACACCGCGCGGCACGGCTTCGAGCAGCACGTCAGCGGCTTCGCGAATCATATGCCACACCGCGACGACGACGAGCACGCACACGAGAAGCGAGAACGCGGGATCGAGCCACGCGTGATGCGTCGCGATGACGAGCAAGCCCGCGACGAGCACCGCGATCGATCCGAGCGCATCACCCGCAACGTTGAGAAATGCGCTGCGTGCATTGATGCTGCGACGCACGCCTTGCAGTAAGAGCAATGCCCCAGCGAGATTCCCGCCAAGCGCTATCGCGGACACGACGGCCATCACGCCGCCTTCTGGATGGAGGGGAAAGATGAGTCGATGCACGGACGCAGCCGCGACGACAGCGGTCACGAAGAGCAGCAACGCTCCGTTGAAGACCGCGCCGAGCACTTCAATTCGTCCGTACCCAAATGTTTTGCGGCGATTCGCCGGTCGCGCCGAGATGATCATCGCCGCGAGCATGACGAGCACGGCAATGCCGTCGGTCGCCGCGTGTACGGCGTCGGCGATGAGACCGATCGACTGGGCGCGCAATCCGCCGATGACTTCGAAGGCCGCGACGGCAAGACAGACGGCGAGCGCCGCAAAGAAGCGCCCGTAGCGCACGAGCGTTACGCGGAGATCGACTTCAGCGCAAGGAGCGCGAGCATCGCGCCGAAGGTGACGAACGTCTTGCTCTCCGCCTTGCCGATGACGGCGGGATCCCACTTCTGCTCGCCGTCCGGCGCGGGGTCAAGCTGCGGAATGAGACGCGGAACGCGCTCGCAATAGCGATCGAAATCCTCGCCGAATCGCTCGCGCAGATAGCGCTCTTCATGCGGAACGATCGTCGCGTAGAGTCCGAGCATCGCGCCGAGGGCGCCGGCACCGAGTGCGAAGCGCTGCAACGCGGAGTTCTTTCCGGTGAACGCTATCGTGAAGCCGAGTGCGGTGAGGAAGTTCCCGAGATAGAGCGGATTGCGCACGTATGCGTACGGTCCCGAGGTGACGAGTTTTGCGGCGGTGACGCGATCGTTGCGCGTCGTTTCGCCCGAATATCCGACCGCCCAACAGCGCACGACCTCGCCACCCATTGCGATTGGTAAGCCGACGGCGATGCCGAACGCGCTCGGCTTTCCGAAGGCAGCCAGCAAGGCAGCCGGGGCGGCGAGAAGCAGCCCGCGATTTGCGAAGACGAGCGCTTGGACATCCTCGGCGAGGGGGTCGGTCACGGTCCAAGCCTCTTACGCGCGTCCTCGTAGATGTCCCGCAGTGAATCCGTCATTTTTATCCGAGGTGCCCAGCCGGTTCGATCGAGGAGCTTCGCGTTAGAACCGAACGAGAGAGGCGTGTCCGACGGACGCATCTTAGCCGGATCGGCGCGCACTTCAACCGGAACGCGCGCGATGACGATGAGCTCGCCGAGCAAATCTCGCATCGTCACCGCAGTTCCGCGACAGACGTTGTAGACTTCGCCTCGCTCACCGTTGCGCGCGAGAGCGACGTATGCGCGCGCAGTGTCTCGCACGTCGAGCACGTCGCGCTGCGCGTCGAGATTACCGACTTCGAGAAGCGGCGACGCACCCGCGGCGATCTTTGCGAGCCCGTGCGCGAAGCTTGCGACGGCAAACTTCTCGCTCTGCCCCGGTCCGATTTGATTGAACGCGCGCGCGATGATGACGTCGCCGCCGAGTGCGCGCATCTCGCCAAGTAAGAGCATCTCCGCCGCAGCTTTGCTGGCAGCATACGGATTTGCGGGCCTCAGCTCGAAGGTTTCGGCGAGCGGCATCTCCGCAGACGCTCGCGAACCGTAGACCTCGGCAGAGCTCGTGAAGAGAACACGCGGCACACCGCCGTGTCTTCCCGCGTACGCGCGCAATGCTGAAGAGAGCCGCGCCGTTCCCATGACGTTCACCGCATACGTCTCTTCGGGGGCATGCAAAGAATCTGGAACGAAACTCAACGCCGCTAGATGAAAGACGACGTCGGGGCGCGCGCGCTCGAGCGCCGCAAGGAGACCGTCCTCATCTGCGAGATCGGTTGCGTCGGGAACGGCGGTCCAGCCGTCGGTGGTAAGCGCTTCGAGAAGGTGTTGCCCGACGAAGCCGCTTGCGCCGGTTACGAGCGCGCGCACCGTTCGATGTCCGCGCGCACCATCATCTCGACGAGCGCCGCGAATCCGACCGTCGGCTCCCAGCCGAGAACGCGCTTTGCCTTCGACGCGTCTCCGACGAGCAGATCCACCTCCGCCGGACGTACGAACGCCTTATCGATGACGACGTAGCGTTCGTACGAACCGAGGCCCGCCGCTTCGAATGCGGCGGCGCAGAAATCGCGCACGCTGTGCGTCTCACCGGTGGCGACAACGTAATCGTCCGGCGTTTCCTGCTGCAGCATGAGCCACATCGCGCGCACGTAATCGCCGGCAAATCCCCAATCGCGACGCGCGTCGAGATTGCCGAGGCGCAGCTCCTTCGCAAGCCCGTGCTTGATACGCGCGACGCCGTCGGTGATCTTGCGCGTGACGAACTCCTTGCCACGCCGCGGAGATTCGTGGTTCATCAAGATGCCGCTCGAGGCGTGAAGGCCGTACGATTCGCGGTAGTTCACCGTGATCCAATGTCCGTAGAGCTTCGCAACGCCGTATGGACTGCGCGGATAGAAGCGCGTCGCTTCGGTCTGCGGCGACTCGTGCACCTTCCCGAACATCTCCGAGCTCGACGCTTGATAGAAGCGAATCTTCGGATCGACGGCGCGCACCGCTTCGAGCATGCGCGTCACGCCAAGCGCGGTGAACTCGCCGGTGAGAACCGGCTGCGCCCACGACGTCGGCACGAACGACTGAGCGGCAAGATTGTAGATCTCGTTCGGACGCACGCGCTCGACGATCGCGGTGATCGACGCTTGATCGAGCAAGTCGCCCGAGACGAACTCGATCTCGTCGATGAGGTGACGAATGCGCTCGTGCACGTCCGTGCTCGTGCGGCGCGTCATGCCGACGACGCGATAGCCTTTCTCAAGGAGTAGCTCCGCAAGGTAGGAGCCGTCTTGGCCGGTGATGCCGGTGACGAGCGCGGTCTTGCTCATGCGCGCCTCGCGAGGCGCTGCGCGATGAAGGCGGCGACGTCGCTCGGAAGCGTGCCGCGCCCAAAGCCCGCGTCGTAGCCGAGCTCCGCTGCAAGCAGGTTCGTCACGCGCGGGCCTCCGGCGACTAGCAGCACGCGGTCGCGAATGCCTTCGGCCTCGAGCAAATCGGAGAGGGCGGTGAAGTTCTTCACGTCGCTTTGCTTCTGCGTGACGACTTGCGAGACGAGGAGGGCGTCGATCTCGCGCTCTTTCGCAAAGCGCATGAGCTTCTCCACGGCAACTTGACTGCCGAGATTGAAGACTTCGAACATTGCATAACGCTCGAGCCCGTAATCACCCTTGTATCCTTTCATGTTCAAGATAGCGTCGATGCCGACGGTATGCGCGTCGGTTCCAATGCAAGCGCCCGCAACCTTGACCTTGCGCCCGATGCGCTCCTTGATGAGGCTGTCGATCTCTTCCATCGACATTTTCTGGGCTTGCACGGACGCCGGCGCGATGTCGTCGATGTCGATCGCCTGCGCCGTGACGCCGTACATAATGAAGAAACTAAACCCATTTGCGGCGGGGCGTCCTTCGACGACGTGCACGTCGCGCAGACCCATCGCAACGCCCAAGCGACGCGCCGCTTCGTCGGCGCGCTCGCTCCACTCCATAGGCAGCGTGAACGACAACTGCACCTTGCCGTCGTCGCGCGTGTCACCGTACGGTCGAATTACATCCGCCACGTCAGCTTGCGTATTCGCTAGCCACCCGTTGTCATCCCGAGCCTTTACTTTTTTGCGTACATGCGCTATAGTAGTCAGACTGACTAGATGAAAAGGAAGCGCATGCGGCCTTGGCAACTGCAAGAAGCCAAGGCACGATTTTCGGAGGTATTCGAGTTGGCCATGAGGGGTGAGCCACAGACTGTAACGCGCCGCGGTAAGGATGCGGTCGTCATTCTGTCACGCGATCAGTATCAGTCACTTCGAGGCAGCAACGAGAAGGAGACGCTTATCTCATTCTTGCTGCACAACACGCCGCGAGACGGCATTGAAATCCCCATACCGGAATATGCCCCGTACGAACCAAAGGTTGATTTTAGCGATCCAGCGTTCTGGAGCGAGGAATAGCGCCATGTCCTATCTGCTCGATACGATGGCAATTTCCGAGTTTCGCAAACCGGTGCCGAACGCGGGGTTTCTTATGTGGGCGCAAGCGAACCACCGAGACGAGACTTTTCTTGCTTCGACAACGATTGGCGAACTATTTCAAGGCGCGCATAGGGCGAATTCGGCAGCGCGGCGGCAACAGCTGGAACAGTGGATCTCCGAAATCGAAAAGGCGTTCGAAGACCGCATTCTCTTCTTCGACATCGAGGCTGCGCGTGTTTGGGGAGAAGCCAATGGGGTCGCACAACGCAACGGTCGTCGACTCCCTCCAATCGATTCGCAGCTCGCTGCCATCGCAATTGTGAACAGACTCACCCTCGTCACGCGTAACGTCCGCGATTTCAAAGCTCCCGAGTTGAAGGGGCTCCGCGTCGTCAACCCTTGGACGTGAGCGCATCCTCGAAAGGGTTCCAGTAGCCGTCACCGCGTTCGAAAACGCCTTCGATTCCGCGCCCGCCTTCTGGCGAGCGTGAGACGTCCGCGAAGACCGCCGCTTCGATCGCCGACGTGAGCCCCATCTCTGCGACGCGCTCGAGCAACGCCTCGCACTCGCGCAACACATGTCGTGCACGCTGCTCGACGATGCCACCCGGCTTGATCTCGATCTCGTCGCCGAGATGGCGCGCCGTGTTCATGACGTAGCGAGCGTTTTCGAGCGAGAGCATGCGGTCGGCGAGAAACGGCGTGTGAATCGCCTCCGTCAGCATTCCGCACAGATGAATCGTCTGTCCCGTGGTGACCGACGTCAGATTGAACATCGCGTCCATGAGATGACCTTTGAAGATGTCGCCGGTCATGTGCTTCGTCGGCGGCATGTACTTGAGCGGCGCCTTCGCGAAGATCTGGCGCGCTAGCTGCGCCTGCGCGAGCTCGTAGAGAAAGCCGTCCGGAAGGTCGGGATCGATCTCGTACGCGTCACCCAAGCCGATCTGCTCGTCGGGAAGCCCTGCACCATGCGCGAAGGCTTCATTGATGAACTGCGATGCGAGCACCGCCGGCGCTTGCTCCACTGCGTCGGCTGTCGTGAGATAGTTGTCCTCGCCCGTGTTGATGATAATGCCAGAGCACGCGTTGAGCATGCGGCTGAAGTGTTGGTCGATGAACGTGCGGCGCATGTTGATGTCGCGAAAGAGTATGCCGTACATCGAGTCAT
>JASHPC010000006.1 GCA_030038335.1 Vulcanimicrobiota bacterium | reverse complement strand
CGTAATGCCAACGCAGCTGTAGCCGGAACGTTCGCGGCTCGGCTGCGATGAGCGGTGACACGACGGACCCGAGTCCGTACTTGTTCTCCCCAACGAGCGGAACGCCGACGTTCGGCATTGGCGCGTCGTAGAAGTTATTCGTGTTGAGAAGGTTGTCGACCGAAACCTGCACGTCGAGCGTTCGCGTCACGGGATGCCGGAAGGTCGCGTAGACAAGCGCGAACGGCGGCTGATCGTATGGGTTGTTCTTTCCTTCGAAGTCCGTAGAGATCGACAAGAAGTCGCGCGTCGGCCACGTGTAGTTGATTCCGCCAAATGCCTTCAGATACGGGATGCAGAGCGTGCCGCCGAGCGTCGCGATGCCGCATTGCTGTTGACCGTCGGCAGGCAGCGCATACGCCGCGCCATAGAACGAATGCGGGAGCCCGTTGACGATCGAGCGCGTCATCGTTACCGACGCTTGATAGCCGAGGCCCACGTTGGGCGCGTAGACGTATTTCAGGATTCCGAGCAGACCGTCGAGATGCGCGACGTTGAGCGGCTCGATGACGTACGAGTACGTCGGGTTCGTCACGGGCGTCTCGAGCGTCTCGAAAACGTTGTTGATCGTCAGCGACTCGATGTCCAAGCTGAGGACGCCGCCGCCCAAGCGGTCGTCGGCACCGATATCAACTTCGGAACTCGTCTCGGGATCGAGGTATGGATTCTTCTCCGTGAAGGTCGTGTACGGGTTGCCTGTTCCAGACGGGAGCGTCAGGTACGCGGCGCCGCTGACTTGCGACGCAAACGGGAACGTCTCGGAAGTTCCATAAGAGAGGCGGTACGAAACGTTGCCGGTCGGACGATAGACGAGCGCAAGGTGCGGATCGAAACGCGTGACGTCCCGATCGAGCCCGGTCGTTGTAACGCCGCCACTCGTCGTCGTGTACGACTGCTCGCCGATGAGGTGCCACATGTCGTCGTATAAGCCGAACTGAAAGTCGAGATTGGAGGCGACTGCGACGTCGCCGGTCAGTGATACCGTCGAATAGCGCGCCGTCGTGTTCGGAACTTCCGGCGAATGCACGGCGCCTTCTTGGACGTACGCGTTCGTGTTGTCGCCGTGGAAGTCGTAGTTGAGCGAGATGACGCTCGCGCCGAACGGGTGAATGAACGAGAACGTCGATCCGTAGAGCTTGTCGAACTCGAAGGTGCTGTACGGCGTGTCCATGCATGCCGTGTAGGCGCCGGTCACGGGTCCCGTACCGTAGCCGTTCTTCGCGCACTCGGCCACGTCGGCGTTCGGCACGAAGTAGATCGGGTAATCGGCCTCGCCTGCGCCGTCGATATAACGTCCGATGTCGCCCGCATAGGGTCGAATGAGCAGCGTGTTGTCACCGATCGAGGTTCGGAACTCTCCTTCGAAGAGCGGCATGTTGTTATGCACGTTCGATCCCGGATACCACGTGTACGCGTTGATTTGCTGGCCCGTGTACTGGCCGAACGACGGATTCGTGCACTCGTACGACTTGGAGCCGGAAAGGCACGGCACGATCGTCGTGACGCCCAGGTAGTTCGCGTACGACGAACCTTGCGGCAAGAAGCCGCCCTGCGCGCCGACGAAGCCCACCCAAAACGACGTTACCGGCGAAAAATCGTACTTGAGCTTGAATATCTCGCCCTTGTTATAGAGCGATCCAGTCGAGTTTCCACAGTACTGGATGATGCCCGTTGCTCCCGGCTTGTTGTCGTTCGCCGTGCTCTGTGGTGCGACGATGCACGTGTAGTTATTGTAGAACGGACCGTTGAGGCTGTCGTACCCAGCGTCGAGAACGTACGAGAGACGGCCGAACTTGCCCGTCGCTAAGAAGTTCGAATACTGAGAGAGATAGCTGTCGGACCCGACGATGAGCTCGGCGGTCGGCTGTGACGTGAAGCTCGCGGTAAGCAAGTTCACCGTGCCGCCGACGGCAGAACCTGCGAACGGCGTCGTGTTTCCGGGCCCCGTCTCGACCTCCGCGCCTTGGAGAAGGTACGGGTTGAAATACTGCGAGAGCCATGCACCGTACGTTCCGCCCGAGAGCGGGTGGCCGTCGAGAAGCACCTGCGTTTCGTACGGTTGCGTGCCATCGAGCGAGATCGTCGTGTTCGGGGAGCTGGATAAGTGCTGAATGCTGACGCCGGGAAGCGTCTGCAGCAAGAGATTGATCTGCGGCTCCGGCATGTTCGCGACTTGCGCCTGCGAGAGGTAACTCTGCGTCGCCGCTCCCGTGTTGATCGAGCTCTGCGCACCGACCGTCACGCGCGCGATCGTTCGCAGCGAGCTGAGAGACGCCGGCGTCAGTGTGACATTTAGTGGCACCGTCTGCCCTTCGACGAGCGCGATCTGCTGCGTCTCCGCCGGGAGAAAGCCGCCTTTGCTCACGATGACGCGGTAGATGCCTGCCGGCAGCGACACGGAGAACGTTCCCGTCGCGTCGCTCGCTGCGACGCGATGAACGGAACCGGAGACGTCGATGGTCGCGCCCGCGACTGGCACACCGTTGAGGTCGCGCACCGATCCTGTCAACGTTGCAGGCGCCGGCGCTTGCGCGACGGCCATTGCAACTGAGCAGAGAGATACGACGATCAGTCCGAGAGTAAAGCGCAGTGCTCGCATAATGCACTCAGAATAGTGCGCACTATCGAGCATTGCAAGGGGACGCGAGCGCTACGTCAGATTATTTTGCTGCATAAGCCACGCACCAGCCATTCGGACTGATAGCGCCGGAGACGATGTCGCACGTTCCGTTGGCACTCGCGCTCTTCCCAGCGTGGAAGAATCGGCAGCCGGCGCACTTGTGACTGCCGTTTGGATGATCTTGATACTTGAACTGCGATTTCGAGCCTTTCGCTTCGGCGATCGTCGTCGTCGAGACGAGCGCACCAGCTAGTGCCGGCAGCACGACGAGCCCGGATAGCGCTTCGCGACGCGAGATTCTGTTCTCGGAGTTTTTCATCGGGAGCCTCCTCGTCAACGAGCATACGCGCGCGTAATGAAAACTCTTGCGGCTTTTTTCTTATGAGGCAAGCCTAAGACGGATGAGGCAAACCTAACTTATTTGATAGCTTTTGTCGCGAGCGGGAGGGAGATTCGCGTGGAAGCGAAGAAGCAACCAGGCCCAAGATGCATCGTTGCGCACCTTGGGCTTTTTTGTATGCTGCGGTCGCTGCATGTGCGTCGTCGCCGGCGCCATGTTTGGCGCGCGAAGCACCACCGGTTTCGTTAGCCTCGGCAATGATCTCCGGTCACCACGTTCGATACGTGCTCGTGCGCCTTGACCGCGTGCGCATAGAGACTGCACTAGCGTACGATCACGTCGCGCGTACGGAGTCCTTAGGCCATATGGCGAGCCGCCACGGTGCCATCGCCGCGATCGACGGCGGCTTCTTCGATGCAGGCTTTAGCGGGCCGTTCAAGGATCTCGACGGCACGACGGCGGTCGACGGACACATCGTCTTCAAGGGCGACGTTGGCCCGACGCTCTTCTTCAACGCTCAAAACGAGCCGACGATGGAGAAGGTGCCGCTGCGAATCGAAGGTTCGCTCGACGGCAGCTACGAGTATCCTGACGCTTGGGGCGCGTACTGGATCAATCGCTATCCCGAGAACGACCGTCCAACCGTCACGATCTTCACGCCGGCATGGGGGCAGGCGACCGAGCTCCGCGGCTTCCAAGCGCAAGTCGATGACGGGTTCGTCACACGCGTCTCGCAGAAATCGCTCGGAATTCCGCGCGATGGCTACGTCATCTACGTTCGCGGAGAACCGGAGTTGGAGTGGCGCCTGCGCGTGGGGCGCCGAGTCGACTACCGAGTCGTGCGCAGCGATGGTTCAAGCCTGGGCTCCTTCGCCAACATGACGCAAGCGATCAGCGGCGGACCGCGGCTCGTCGTGGATGGGCGCATCGCCGTACACCCGTGGCTGGAAGGATTTCGCGACCCGCAACTCTTTCAGGTCGTCGAACGCAGCGCCGTCGGCATCACGCTAGATCGGCGACGCCTCATTCTCGCAACTGCAACGGGTACGCTCCACGATATCGCGCGCATCATGCGGCGTCTCGGCGCGTACGAAGCGATGAATCTCGATGGCGGCGCGTCGAGCGGCCTCTGGGCGCGCGGGCGATATCTAACGCAGCCACAGCGGCTGCTCACGAACGCGCTGCTCGTCCTACCCGAGAGAGACGCGAACTCCTTACTCGGGGCAGAACGCGTGCATGGCGGCAAGAATCGCGGGATCGGGCGTCTGCCCCTGCGACGAGTACGAAAGCTCGTACGAAGCGGCACCGCTCTGGACGACGACCGACTCCGTGAGTACTTGCACGCCGCCGAATTTCAAGTCGGACGTTACGTCGATCGACGGTACGCCGCATGCCTGCGTACCGGCCTTCCGGCTTGTGGTCACTGACACCGAACCCGACTGCTGCGTCGCTCTTTCACCCTTTCCGCTCATCCTGAGAACGTCATCGAGCGTCACCGCGTGAGGTCCACGCGACTCGACGATCATCTCTCCCATCGAAGGGCCGTACCATTCGGCGATCGGGCGGAGCTGCGGCTCGCGCTCCCATCCTGCCGGCGGTTGGAGTGCGTCGAGGTCTGCCGTTGCCGACGGACATAGCGCACGCAAAAAGTGTTCTTCCGTCGCGGGACCTGCGTGCGCGTACATGATGAGCGTCGTGGACCCTTTCCCGTTCTCCATGAGAAGCTCGGTTTTCATGGGATGCGTTCCGGCTGGGATGCCTCCCTGAAAAGTAAAGACTCTCCCTTCGGCGCCGCAAAGACGCACCGCCGCGACCGCGTAATGGAAGTTCCGCGCGTTGCTGCTCCCGACGACTGACGAGAGCATGCTCTTCAGCAACGGTCCCAAGGCCTTATCCATCGTCGCCGTCGTTGCCGCCGAGAACAACGACGGCAAACGAAAGAGCATGATCGACGCGGACGTCGGAGCTTTGGCGGATTGCCATGCGACGGGTGCGGTAATGAGATACGGCGGCACAGCCGTCCAGCCGGCGGGAGGCATAAAGGCGCTCGCCGCCGGCGACGGGGAGATCGTCGGTGAAGGAAGCTGGGAGGGCGACGTCAGCAGAGCTGCTGCGAGAGCAAGAAATTGCATGAAACTATCGTGGTCGCTCTGCTTCGAACGCCGCGAGCGCGCGATCCATTTCGTCGCGAGTTAGCTTCGCGCTCATCTGCACGCGCACGCGCGCAGTGCCTTCCGGAACGAC